>CAYTUA010000071.1:0-4506 GCA_964440855.1 uncultured Lentimicrobiaceae bacterium | reverse complement strand
CCAAATAACGGTTTTACTGCAAATCAAGTTCGGCCCCATAGCCCTTTAGTCCAAAATACCTGCGCAAGCCATACACAAGCATATAGGCAAATGGGGTGTCAAACATGGCGAAAAGCACCTTGAATAAAAAGCCATTCAGCAGCAGTACACCAAACAAGTGCCATTCAATTACCTCAAACAGGCAAAGCAGAGAAAGGACGGTAAAGGTGTCGATAAACTGACTGGCAAAGGTGGAAAAATTATTCCTGAGCCAGAGGTGTTTGCCTTTGGTGATCCTTTTCCAGAAATGAAAGATTTGAACATCTAAGAATTGGGCAAGCAAGTAGGCCGCTAGTGAAGCGCCAACGGCAATAAAGGTAAAACCAAAAGATTTATTGAATTCCTGGTCAGTAAGCGGCGACCAATCAGTAGCAGGCGCCAGGCTCGAAACAATGATGATAAGCAATGCGAATGCACTGGCAAACACGCCAGCAAGCACAACACGTTGAGCACGCTTTTGGCCATAAACTTCGCTGATAACATCTGTAATTAAAAATGTAATGGGATAGGCGATGATGCCAACGCTCAACTCAAAATCAAACAAACCAAAGGGGTTCCAATGAAAGAACTTTTGAAATATCAGGTTGCTTGTTACCAAAGAAGTTACAAACAATGCACCCAGCACGAGGTAGAGCGTTTCGGCTTGTGACTTTTGTTTTTTAGAGAGCTCCATTTTTGATTATTTAGTGTTTGTCTATAAAGTCAGTGTCTGGTTCAGAATGTCCGAGTTCAAGGCTTGCGAAATTTTTAATCGTCAGGAGTCCCGAAAAATTCGGGATGACTGCGATTAAAAATGAGCGTAACGCAGAAATCGGACATTATGGACAGACACTATTTAGAAAGCATAACACAAAACTAAACTAAAAGTTTGGCAAAGCAACGTGCCAATGCACTTCCCAAAAAGGAGCTATTGTGCTTGTGCGTGTTTTTCAACAATGTTTTGCTGATATTTTTTTATAACAATCCCCTTAAATAAACATACAGGCTATTATCTTTGCAAAACCAATCTGAATTTTGTTATATGCAGCTGATCAAAAACAAATACGTTATCACCATTTTAATTTTCTTCGTGTGGATGCTTTTTTTTGATCAAAACAATTTCGGAAACCGATTTAAGCTGACTTCAAACCTCAATAACCTCAAGAAGCAGAAAGAATATTACCTGAGCGAGATTGAGCAAAACCAATCCATGACACACCGGCTAAACCACGACACAGCCTTTATTGAGCAGTTTGCCCGCGAGAAATACTTGTTAAAACGAGATAATGAGGTGATATATGTAATTGTGCGGGAATAACTTTTGCGTTTTCCGAAGGACGTGACAGGTTTGCGAGATGAGTTTTCCAGGCTAAAGCAGCGGGTCAATTGAAAGAAAAATAATGACAGCCAACACAAAATAATTGATCCGCATAAAGTAGTAACACGGATTGAATAAAGTCATTTGCTTGCGGAGCAGTCCTGCAAAAACGACGATCAACCAGAACACAGCGAGCATCAATAAAATCGTTATTGTTTTTGATGTAATCAAGCCAAACAGGGGAATCATCAGTGCAGAAATAGCGGTAGCAAAAGTCCACAAAAAGGTGATGTATCTGATTTGTTTATCGTTGTAGATGCTTGTGATTGCCGGATAACCGGCTTTTTCATATTCTTTGCCGTAGCGCAACATCAACAACCAGAAATGAGGCACTTGCCATATAAAAAAGAAAAAAGCAAGAATCATTGCATGGGGATCAGTGATGGAACCTCCGCCTGCAACCCAGCCCACAACCGGTGGGATAGCACCAATTACTGAGCCCGGAATTACAGCAAAAGCCGTTTTTCTTTTCATGGGTGTATAAATGGCATTGTACCAGATAAGTGCCAATAAACCAAGCTGAAAACCAACAAAATCAGACCCAATATAAATCAGTGCAGAACCAATAGCAGATAGCAAGATGGCAATCAGCAGCGTATTGTTCCGGCTTATTTTTCCGGCAGGAATAGGCCTGTTTTTTGTGCGCTCCATCAAAATGTCGCGGTCGCTATCTTGGTAATGGTTAAGGGCTGATGAACCACAAGCAAGGATAAATATTCCTAAAGTAGGCAGTATCATCCCGCTGTCAAATCGTCCACTGGCAAGCAAATAGCCTGCTATGGTGGTAAGTGCCACGGCAAAGGTTATCCTGATTTTTGACAATTCGGCGAGGATACGGAGATTTTGTGTCATGCTCAACTATTTAAGGGTTTTCATATAATCAATGATGTCATCAATTTGTTCCTCACTGATGATGTTTTCGTAAGAAATCATCAGCCCACGCATATAACCTTGAACTATGTCGGCATTGGGGTTATATATTGAGCGGGTAATGTATTCATCATCAACCACTATTTCGCGTGTTTCGCCATTGGAGTCCACTATTTGGGTGCGGCCATAAACCCCCTTAAATGATGGTCCGATCAATTTGCTGCCATCTTGTGAATGACAGGTAAGACAGGCATTTTGCTTTAAAATGGCAAGGCCCGGATGCTCATCAGTGGCAATGGGGGCAGCAGTAAGCCATTGGTCGTAGGCACTTTGATTAACCACTGTAATGGAAGAAAGCATGAAGGAGTGCAACATGCCACAGTATTCGGCACAAAGAACGTCATAGCGCCCCTCGCGATTGGCTTCGAACCAGAGGAAATTGTTTTTGCCAGGTACCATATCTTCTTTGATACGAAAGGCCGGAACATAAAAACTATGCAAAACATCCCGTGCGACCAAATTGAGTTTTACCGGCTGATTGATCGGCACGACCAAGGTGTCGGTTATCCTTCCATCTGGATATTCAAATGAGAATTTCCACATCTGGCCATAAGCAGTTATCTCCATGGCATTTTCTGGTACTTGACGCATGGGTTTGTAGCCCATCCAACCGTAGTAAAACATCAGTAAAACCAATAAAGTTGGTATCACGGTCCACACCACTTCCAGGGTGAAGTTGCCTTCGATATTTGTTGCTTTTGGGTTGCGCTTTTTGTTATAACGTATTACAAAATAGATCATTACTACTGTAATCCCAATCAGGAAAAACAGGGAAATACCTGTAATGATATACAGTGATAAATCAACGCCTTGTGAAAAAGTAGAAGCTCCAGTGTTCATAATCGGCTATCGGTTTAGGTATTCAATACTGGTAACCACCAGAAATAATACAAACAAAAGTACTACAATCAGCACAAGCCATCGGTATATCTTTAATTCGTATTTCAGGTGCATAAAGTAATAAGCCACAACCAGGGCTTTCAATGTGGCAATTAGCAAAGCCGTTGCAACTGACAATGAACGCAGATCGGCCCCAAAAACCGAAACGGCTACAGTGAGCACGGTGAGCAACAGCAAGGCAGCAAGTGTGCTGAAATGCTCTTTATAACTGCTGATATGGTGCCCCTGGGCATCGTTGGGTTGTTCGTTTTTGTGTTCCATGGTTGCTTAATGTATCAGGTATAACAAGGGAAACAGGAAAATCCAGATCAGATCAACCAAATGCCAGTAAAGCCCGGCGTTTTCGGTCAAGGTATATTTTTCGGCTGTTACGAAGCCTTTGTTGGTGCGGTAGATAACTACACCAATAAAAACAGCCCCGATGATGACGTGAAGGGCATGCAAGCTTGTCATAAAAAAATAGAGGAAAAAGAAAAGGCTTTCACCTGCAGGAAGGTTTTGATACACCTCCATGCCAGGAAAATACCCATAGTTTATCTTAGCCGACCACTCAAAAAACTTAATGACCATAAAGACGAGCGATAGGGCTACTGTGACATAGAGTAAAAGCACAGAAGTTTTTCGGTCACCTTTTTGAATGGCTGTGATAGCCATGGCAATGGTCATACTGCTCACCAGCAGCACAACTGTATTGATGGTACCCAGCGCAATGTTGAGTTCAAAAGAAGCCAGCAGAAATGCTTCAGCATTGAGCAATCGATAAACCATATAAACTAAAAAGAGGCCGCCAAATAAGAGCAATTCCGTGAAAAGGAAGAGCCACATGCCCATTTTGGAGGCTTCTGCATCCCGGTTATGACCCGAATTGGGCAATACCAATCCTGTAGCGTGTTCCATGATGATAATGGTTATTAATCGTTTTTATAATTGTAAGGGCCTCCCTCTGGCAATTCAGGTAACTTATCAAAATTGGCCAGTGGTGGTGGCGAGGGCGTTTGCCATTCAAGCGAAATGCTGTTCCATGGGTTACGGCCTGTTTTTTTGCCATTGAAAAGACCTGCGATAAGATTCCCGAGCATAAGCAACAATCCTGTTACCAAAATCCACGATCCAAATGTGCTGATCATGTTAGGTATGTGAAATTCAGGCAGGTAGTCATAATAGCGTCGAGGCATGCCCATCAGCCCTACAACAAGCATAGGGAAGTATAACACATTGAATCCAATAAAGAAAATCACGAAGGCAATATTGGCCACAGTTATATTGTACATTTTACCCCA
>CAYTUA010000070.1:0-4966 GCA_964440855.1 uncultured Lentimicrobiaceae bacterium | reverse complement strand
CAATGCCGAAAACGCCAACAATATGGCCAGGTTGCTGGGCAAACGCTTACCACTTATAGAAGGAATCAGCCTGAGCAGGCCCGTTGAAGCCAATGGGGTGTTTGCCATGATGCCAAAAGCACTGATACCTAAATTGCAGGAAAAATACTTTTTCCATGTTTGGAACGAAAGCATAAACGAAGTCAGGCTGATGTGCTCCTTCGATACGACCCTTGAAGACATTGAGGGCTTTTTAGCCGAGGCCAAAAGGTTGTTAAGCTGATTTTTCAATTCATTAAAAAATCCTATCTATATGAATTTCAAAGCAATTGTCCTTTTTACTTTCTTGCTGGCATTAGCTGCCTGCGAAAATGCCCCAACGGAAAACAAAAGCAATGAACCACCCCAAACACCTGAACTATCGGCTAATGAACAAGCCTTTATGGACCATTTGCGTTCGCTTTGCGGAAAAAGTTTTGCCGGTGAAGAAACCTTTATGGCCGATGGCCGCGAAAGCTGGTCACACTTTGATTTTATGATGCATGTTACCGTTTGTGAAAACGATAAGGTGCACATCCCCTTTCACCTGAGCGATGACCATTCGCGCACCTGGATGTTTCTGGTGGAAGACGGACGGCTGCGTTTCAGGCATGACCATCGCCACGCCGACGGCACGCCCGAAGACCAAACCCTCTATGGCGGTTATGCCGATGGAAACGGCACACCCTTTGTCCAGCATTTTCCTGCTGATGACTATACTGTAAAACTTTTGAATGATACCGTTGACCGCCAATGGACTTTAATCCTGGCCGAAGACCTGAGCAGCATGAAATACCAGCTCAGCTATTCGGATGAATTGATTTTTGAAGGCACTTTCGACCTTACCAACCCCATTGAAATAGTCGAAAAACCTTAAAAATATACTGTTACTGCTTTAGCCTGAAAAAATTCATCTCGAAAAGACTCAAAGACGCAAAGCCTTGAAAGAAAACAGATTAGATATTGAATAAGCCTAAACCAATTAATAAAATGATTTCCTGTAATTTCCAGCTGAATTGCGTATTCTTTGCGACTTAGCGGCTTGGCGAGAAGTCTTTTTGAATTAAGCAGGTTAGGCAAACAACTATCTTCTTTCAGGCAAAACAGCGTACCAAACAAGCACTGCTATGTATTAATAAGGATTGTTTACATTTGGCGAAATTTTTATTTTTAAGCATGAAGTGGATATCGGTACTTATTTTTAAAATATTGGGCTGGAAAATCAAGGGAGTGATACCGCCTGAGGTGAAGAAATGTGTGATTTTGGCAGCACCCCACACCAGCAATATGGACTTTATGATCGGACGTCTGGGCTATTTCATTATGGGTGTGCCGGTGCGTTTCCTGATCAAGAAAGAAGCATTCAAGCCTCCATTTGGCGGCTTGCTAAGGCGTATGGGCGGCTTATCTGTCGATCGCAGCAAACGCAGTAATATTGTGGACAAAGTGGCTTCTTTGTTTGGCGAGCACGAGGTGCTTTATGTGGTAATCACCCCTGAAGGCACGCGCAAACTGGTGCACCAGTGGCGCAAAGGGTTCTATTATATTGCACTCAAGGCCAATATCCCCATTGCATTGGGCTATGTTGATTACAAAAAGAAAGAAGCTGGTTTTGGCCCGGTCTTTTACGCCTCAGGCGATTTTGAATCCGACTTTGAAACCATTCGGGAATTTTATAAAACAAAAACAGCACGGCACCCCGAAAAATTCAACCTAAGCCCGCAATATACAGGTAAGAAATAATACAATTCTCCTTAAAAAAATCAATTTTTTCTTACTCGCCTCAATTGGCATACACCTTGAATAGCTTAGCCATTTGCTCATGGAACTTATGAAACCCCTGCGGATTGGTGTACATGAACATACACCTTCCTGTAACAATATTGGCCTGGGTGTCCTTTATTAAATTATGGGTTTCGGGGCCCTCCGAAAACTGCTGTATCCAGATGTGATTGATGCCTTTGGCCAAAGCTTGCTTCAGCAATTCGTCTGTTTTGTCCTTTGGGGTAATCAAACAAACAGCCTGAATGCCATCGGGCAAATCACTGATGCTTCGCACACAGGTGAGGCCTTCGATGGTATCAGCTTCGTGATGAACAGGCGTTAAAGAATACTCCAGCTTGAGCAACTGCCTGAGCACCTCGTTGCCAAACTTTTTCGGGTTTCGCGATGCGCCAACAATGCCAAGTTCCTTTTGCGCCAAAAATGCTTTGATTTGGTTTTGGTTTGATTTCATACTTGCCGGTATTAAAATTGAGCTAACAAAAGTAATGAATCATCTGCTATATTTAACCAGCATGTTTCATGAACATCTGCAATGTCTTCAACTTGAACTTGCATTACTACATGATGCTTCGCTAGCTGGCAAGCACGGATTTTATAAAATCACTTAACAAACGTAACGACCTTCATTACTGATTTTATGTGAGTTAATCATATTAATGTATTAATTTGGTTGGATAACAAGTTTCATTAATTAAGAAAGTCTGTAAGTGAGGGTGCTACTGCAAAGGAGTCGCATGAGGATAAGCAGTTTAACCTTGAAAAAAAGGCTCAGTTGAGGATATACTTTGCAATATATCCACCTGAACAGTGTCCATCTCCGCGCAAAAATGTCCTTAATCGTACAGTTTGGCTCCGCCCTCAAGCCGGCCATAAACCTACCAATCTGGTAATAAGCTTGCTGTATTTCTGGCACGATTTTTAATTAGATGCTGCTAACCAAATTAATCATTTTCAATACCCTTACACACCACATGAAAAACCATTACGCAATTGCCTTATTCATTATCTTGTTCTTTAATCAACTGAGTTTGGCCCAACAAGCAGACTATACCCAAACAGTCCGCGGGCAAGTGCTCGATGCCCTGACCGAAGTGCCCTTGCCTGGAGCAACAGTTTTGTTGTTGCATTCGGACCCACTGCAAGGAACCATCACTGACGATAAGGGGCAATTCAGGCTCGAAAATGTAAATATCGGACGCATAAGCCTGCAAATCAGCATGATTGGATATAACACAATCAATGCCAACAAGCTGCTGCTCAGCAGTGGAAAAGAACTTGTATTGACGTTTAAACTGGAAGAACAGGTTTATCAACTGGATGATATTGTGGTAAAGCCAACCATCGAAAAAGACAAACCGCTCAACGAAATGGCCCTGATAAGTGCACGCTCTTTCACCATTGAAGAAACAGAAAGATATGCCGGTAGCTTAGGCGACCCTTCGCGCATGGCATCTAACTTTGCCGGGGTTTCCTCCTCTTCCGACCAGGTGAACAATATCATCATCCGTGGCAATTCGCCCTACGGCTTGTTATGGCGGCTCGAAGGTATTGATATTCCCAATCCCAATCATTTTGGGTCAATTGTGTCAACAGGTGGGCCTGTTAGCATACTCAACAACAACCTGCTTGCTAATTCTGATTTTTACACCGGCGCCTTCCCGGCTGAGTTTGGCAATGCACTGGCAGGCGCTTTCAACCTGAACATGCGCAATGGCAACAACGAAAAACGGGAATATACCGGCCAGGTTGGTTTCAATGGCTTTGAAATTGGTGCCGAAGGCCCTTTCTCCAAAAACAGCAGGGCTTCCTATTTGGTCAACTTCCGCTACAGCACCCTGGAGGTGCTCAAAAGTCTGGGCATGAGCTTTGGCACAGGTCAGGCCGTTCCACAATATAAGGACCTGGCATTTAAAGTAAATATCCCTGTTAAAAAAGGCCGTATCTCCTTGTTTGGACTGGGTGGAAAAAGCTATATTGAAATGCTCGACAGTCAGGGCGATTCGGCCTCCTATGGCTTTGCAGGGACTGATTTGCTCTTTGGTGCCATGATGGGGGTGGCCGGCATCAATTACCTTCATTTTTTTAATGACGACAGCAGGCTCAGCACCCACCTCGTTGTAACGGGCATCAGCAATACAACAGAAATGACCGACCTGAGCCGCAATCCTGACATTCCGGTTATCCTGGAAACAGACCATGAAGTAACCTATAAGTTTTCAACTAAATTTTCAAAAAGGATCAATGCCCGCAATTTCATAAACACGGGAGTTGTATATGATCTGATTGATGTAAAATATGTGGGGCAAGAGTACAGCTGGAATAAAAATGCTTACAACTATTATATGAACGCCCGTGAGCTGATTGGCTTTGGCAGGGCTTTTGCCGAATGGCAGCATAAATTCAGCGACCATTTGAGCATCAACAGCGGCCTGCATATTTCCAATCTGTCGCTGAACAAAAAAATTGCTGTCGAGCCGCGCTTAGCCGCCAAATGGGAGTTTGTGCCAGGCCAATCGTTTAGCATGGGGGCAGGCATGCACAGCCAAACACAACCCAAAGCCATTTACATCATGGAAAAATTAGTGGATACAGCCAATTTGGTTTATGAACGCATGAATGAAAATATTGACTTTTCGAAAAGCATCCACCTGGTGGCCGGTTACGACCGTATGCTTGGCATAGGGCACCGCCTGAAAGCTGAAGTGTATTATCAGTGGCTCTACAATATCCCCGTTTCAAACCTGAGGCCACAATACTCAGCTTTGAACCAAGGCGGGGGTTTTGTGTTTTTCCCTTTTCATAACCTTGAAAACACGGGAAATGGCGAAAACTTTGGTGTTGAACTAACCCTGGAGAAGTTCCTGCACAAAGGGTTCTATTATCTTTTCACAGCTTCTGTGTTTGAGGCCAAATATGCAGGTTATGATGAAGTTTGGCGTAACTCGGCATTCAGTAACAATTTTGTATTCAATGCTTTGGGAGGCTATGAGTGGAAAACCGGACAACGTACACGCCTGGCCATCGACCTGAAAGGGGTATGGGCAGGTGGGAACAGATACCTGCCTATCGACGTAGCAGCTTCATTGGAACGTGATGGTACTGTGTATGACTGGGAAAATGCTTTCGCTGAACGCTATCCCGACTATTTCCGGGTGAATGCACG
>CAYTUA010000069.1:0-5760 GCA_964440855.1 uncultured Lentimicrobiaceae bacterium | reverse complement strand
GAAAGAGGCAAATGAATTGAACACATCACCTGATGAATGCAACAGGCCCGAAATGTTTTCTGAACGGGCATCATTGTCCATATCGAGCATCTCAAGGTTGAATTCGGGAATGCGCTGGTCATCAGCAGAAAAACTAATGGAGAGCATTTCTACTTCCCCAATTTTGGTATTGTCACCTACTTCCACATCCAAAGTTTTACTTTGATAGCCGGGAGCCGTGAAAGTGATTGTTGCCTTTCCTGCAGCAATTCCAAGAAATACAAAGCTTCCATTGGCGTTAGTCAACACCTGAGTTTCGTTCAGGCTGACTAAAACAGATGGAATGCCTTGCCGCGTTTCGGGATCAATTACCCTTCCTGATAGATTTCCCGACTGGGAAAACGCCCAGGATGAGGTTACGAGCCCTAGTAAAATCACCAATAGTATTCTTCTCATAAACAGATAGATTGAATGAAGTTGTCGCTTGTAATTAGGGGTGGTAAAGTATTAATTTCCTTTAATATTTGAGGCTGCAAAGTAACGAATATTTTTTCGTGCGAAGCCATTTAAAATGGTAAAAGCTTAGATTAATTACCATAATTGCGGCTTCTAAACCAAACACTTTATTAAAAGCATTATTTTTGCTGTTCATTAATGTAGCTAACAATAATTCCCATGTTTAAACGGTCATTCATTATTCTGGTAGCAAGCTTTTCAATGTTGTTGTGGTTGCTTGCCTTCAATTCGGCAACAGCTCAGGAAAGGAAGGCTACTGTGGCCTGTATTGCATTTTACAATATCGAAAACCTCTTTGATACTATTGACAGCAAAGACGTCAGGGATACAGAATATACGCCTGCGGGCAGTAAGCAGTGGGACAGCGAGAAGTACTGGGAAAAAATAGATAAAGTGGGTCGTGTTTTGTCAGATATTGGAACTGATATTACGCCCGATGGGGCAGCTATCGTAGGCTTGTCAGAAATAGAAAATATTCTGGTGTTGCAGGACCTTATTGCTGATCCGCAGATTAAAGACCGAAATTACAAAATTGTACATTACGACTCGCCTGACCGTCGTGGGGTTGATGTGGCCATGCTTTATCAGGAAAAGTATTTTACTTATTTATCGAGTAAGCCCTATTTGTTGATGCCTGAGGGCAGGGATAATTTTTATTCGCGTGATGTGCTCTTGGTTTCGGGAATCTTTCATGGCGAACCCATGCATATACTTGTGAACCACTGGCCCTCGAGAGGTGGGGGCGAAAGGGCAACAAGGCCTCTGCGAAATGCAGCTGCCCTGCTTAACCGACAGATAGTGGACTCATTGATGCAGGCCGATCCTGCGGCCCATATCCTGGTGATGGGCGACTTCAATGACGACCCCACCAACGAAAGTATGAAGAACCACCTGCGTGCAGTTTGGAATCCTAAGAAAATGAAGCCCGACGATTTGTACAACCCTTTTTATGATTTCTTTCGCAAAGGCATTGGAACCCTTGCCTGGCGCGACTCATGGAATCTGTTTGATATGATTGTCTTCAATCAAACCCTGATGGGCAGCGAAAATGGAAGATACACATTCCGCAAGGCAGGCGTTTTTAATGAACGCTATCTGCTTCAAACCGAAGGAAGGTTTGCTGGTTATCCGCATCGTACGCATGTGGGCGATACCTATTTGGGAGGCTTTAGCGATCACTTCCCCGTTTATATTTACCTTGTCAGGGAATTTGAGATTTCAGAAAAATAATGAATAAGCAATTCACAGCAATGATGCCTTTTAATACCCATAAATTCCTGCATTGATATGAAATCTGATAGTCTTGTCATCATACCAACTTATAAGGAGCGGGAAAACATCGAACAGATTCTCCGGGCAGTATTTGGTTTGGAAAAATCATTTGATGTGCTGGTTGTTGAAGATAACAGCCCGGACGGAACGGCCGCCATCGTGAGGAGGCTGATGCCTGAGTTTCCGGGTCAATTATTCATGGAAGAACGCAAAGGAAAGTTGGGGCTTGGAACGGCTTATATCCATGGTTTCAAATGGGCTTTGAAGAATGGATATGAGTATATATTTGAAATGGATGCCGACTTCTCCCACAACCCCAACGATTTGTTGCGCTTGTATGATGCCTGCGCCAAGCAGGGATTTGATGTGGCTGTTGGTTCGCGCTACATCACAGGTGTGAATGTAGTGAACTGGCCTATGGGACGGGTCTTGATGTCGTATTATGCCTCAGCTTATGTGCGCATGATTACGCGTTTGAAAGTACGCGACACTACAGCAGGCTTCGTTTGCTGGAAACGCAAAGTATTGGAAACAATTGATTTAGAAAAGGTTAAATTCGTCGGCTATGCTTTCCAGATCGAAATGAAATACTCTGCCTGGAAGCTGGGCTTTGCTATCAAAGAAGTCCCCATTATTTTTACGGATCGCACAGATGGCGTATCCAAAATGACAAACAGCATTTTCAAGGAAGCTGTTTTTGGGGTGATCACCTTGCGCATTCGTGGCCTCCTCGGTCGCATTAAACCTGCTGCTTCATAAAAAAACGCATATGTCAGCAAATTACCTTATCCGGTCAGTAAGAGTAATCAACGAAGGAGTTGATATGAAGGCCGATGTGGCCATCAGCAATGGGCTGATTGAGGCCATACTGGAGGATGCAACAGAAGAACAGTTGAAAAAATATTCGCATTACGAACAGATTGATGCAGCCGGAAAAATCCTAATGCCAGGGATAATAGATGATCAGGTGCATTTTCGCGAACCTGGCCTTACATATAAAGCAGATATTTATACCGAAAGCCGCGCTGCCGTTGCCGGTGGTATCACCAGTTTTATGGGAATGCCCAACACCATTCCCAATACCCTTACGCAGGACCTGCTTGAAAACAAATACCAGTTGGCGGCCGAAAAGTCGTTGGCCAACTACTCCTTTTATATGGGGGCCTCCAATGACAACCTGAAAGAGGTGGTAAAAACGGATCCCTCCACGGTATGTGGCATCAAGGTGTTTATGGGATCAAGCACAGGCAATATGTTGGTTGACAGGCGCGAAACCCTCGAAGGCATTTTTGCGGAGGCACCTTGTTTGGTTGCGGTTCATTGTGAATCGGAGCAAAGGGTACAGCACAATCACCAGAAATATTTGGCCCAATTTGGCGATCAGGCCCCCACGCGCATCCATCCGCTTATCCGCGATGCGGAGGCCTGCTATGCTTCATCCAGCGAAGCCGTTGAGCTGGCTGTTCGTTTCAATACCCGTTTGCATGTGCTTCACCTGTCCACAGCCAGGGAGACGGAGCTTTTCAGCAATAAATTGCCGCTCGCTGAAAAGCGGATAACAGCGGAAGTTTGCCTGCACCATTTGTGGTTTACCGACCAGGATTATGATCGCAAAGGCAATTTTATCAAATGGAATCCGGCTATAAAATCAAGCAATGACAGGGAAGCCCTCTGGCAAGCCTTGCTTGATGGTCGACTGGATGTGGTAGCTACCGACCATGCACCGCACAGCCTGGAAGAGAAAAAGCGGCCTTATTTTGCAGCACCTTCTGGTGGGCCGCTCGTACAGCATTTGTTGCCTGCCATGATGGAAAAACATAAGCAGGCAAGGATCAGCCTGGTACAAATGGTTGAAAAAATGTGCCACCATCCAGCCATTTGTTTTAATATACATAAGCGGGGCTTTATCAGGCCAGGCTATCATGCTGACCTGGTGCTTGTTGACCCTGCATCATCCTGGGTGGTAGAACCATCAAATATTCTTTACAAAGCTGGCTGGTCGCCTTTTGAGGAGGAAACATTCAGTTCATCTGTAACCCATACATTTGTGAATGGGCGCCTGGTGTATCACAAAGGGCAATTTGATAATTCAGTAATGGGGCAACGCCTTGTTTTTGAACGTTAAAACACTTTTATTATGCGGTTCACAATCCTCATCAGTTTATTGATGCTTTTTTTAATGGCCTGCCATTCACCCGAAAGGGAATTGGTACCTACCCAAAGCGAAATGATTGATATTTGGGACAATGGCCATCCAAAACTCGTTCGCTTGTATGCCGACATTGATGGCGAACCCGAAGCCATTCGCGAGATACATTATCACAGCAATGGACTTAAAAGCCTTGAAGGTCCGCTGCTGAATGGTGAAAGAAATGGTTTGTGGCAATCGTGGTACGAGGATGGCAAGCTATGGAGCGAAGGTTATTTTGAAAATGGTAAAAGGCAAGGCAAGGCAGTTGTTTATCATCCCAATGGGCGCAAAATGCTTGAAGGTCAATATACTGATGATCATCGGACAGGATTGTGGCGCTCATGGGATGAAGAGGGCATTCTTATAAACGAAGTTAGAAAGTAAGCTATTGCTGCTCTTCAAATGAAATTCTGGTCATTACCGGCAAGTGGTCGCTGAATCCTCCAAAATAACTTTTGGAAGTGGCTGTGCGATTGGGCCTTGCCACCCCAGTGCGCGGAGTAAACAGCATCCAATGTTTTTTAATAACTTCTATGGGGGCAGCTTTCAAGTTTCCTTGTTGGGGCTCGAGCAGATTAGAAGAAACGATGATTTGATCAAAAAAGTCCCAGCCTCTATAATACAAGGTGCCTTCGCCCAGCAGAAAGGGTTCCATCGCCAGGTTAAACAGCTGTCCTTCTCGGATTTCTTTGTGAGGTGCGTAAGCTTTCAAATGTGCAAAAAGGCTGGCATCATCCGGGTTGTCGTTAAAATCACCCATCATGATGATGTTGCTGTGCCTGTTGATGGCCAGTAAAGAATCAACAATGCTGCGCAAAAAGCGGGCTTGCCCGATGCGCAAATGCTCCGACTGCTCCTGTCCGCCCATGCGCGATGACCAGTGGTTTACAAAAAGGTGCAACGTGTCTTTGGAGGCCACTATTCCTTTCACATACAGGATGTCGCGGGGTATGGACCTGCCCATGCCTTCCCATTGAACTTTTAATGGGCTCGTATGCAAGGGCTTAAAAAACCGTGGACGGTACAACATGGCTACATCAATGCCACGTCTGTCGGGGCCTTCGTGGTGGATAACTTCATAATCAGCCTTTTTTATAAATTGGTTGTTGCGCAGGTCGTCAAGCACCCTTTGGTTTTCAACTTCGCACAAACCCAATAAATGAGGAAAATCGAGTGTATCCATGGCCGCAATTACACGTCCCAGGTTATCTAGTTTGGAAAAATAACGCTCGGTGTTCCAAGGCACTTCACTATCAGGCAAATAAGCCTTGTCGTTAATGGATGGGTCATCGATGGTGTCAAATAGGTTTTCTGCATTGTAGAAGGCAATTGTAAGGCCATTTTCAGGTACTTGCAAAGGTTTCATCCATGATTGTGTTGTACATGATGAAATCATTGCTGTTAGAATGAAAGCAGCTGATATTAGGCGTATTGCTTTCAGTATTGAGGAATCAATGCTCATGGTTTGATTTCTTTTTTGAGTACTTCTATTAACCTGCGTTCCTTTTTCGTGGGCCTGCCGATGCCTCTTTCTCGACGTTCGTAATTAAACTCACGCATCAGTTGCAGCCGCTCGTATTCCCCGGTGGAGGTGAGGTCTTCATACACATCAATCACCTGCTTGGCCGACACCCTGTTTTTGATAAGCGATTTCACTTGAACGGTTTTTGTTAGCTGATCCAGTTTGATGCTTATCACTTCGTTTTCCTTGACCTCGCGGGAGGGCTTAACAGCCTGCTCGTCAATTTTAATTTTACCTCCCCTGCACGCTTCACCGGCCAGGGTGCGGGTTTTAAAAATGC
>CAYTUA010000068.1:0-5235 GCA_964440855.1 uncultured Lentimicrobiaceae bacterium | reverse complement strand
TTTTAATCGTTTAGCATTTTTCTTTTGAGCATGTAGTTTGAATCAGCAGTTTTGAATTCGAGCAAAAAGCCTGCCCCTTTGCACTTACAGTAAGTAGTTTATAATCGAATCCGGCATGAAACTACTTCCTTTTGAGCTCAAACAAATCCTTTCGGCGGTCCTTGAGGTTTCTTACGCTGCCAAATTGGTGCAATTCGCGCAGCAGGTCGATGTCCACGTCCACAATCAGTATCATTTCGGTATTGGGAGTGGTTTCGGCTTTTACGCCATTGGCCGGAAAAGCAAAATCGCATGGGGTAAACACCATAGACTGTGCGTATTGAATATCCATATTGTGCACCTTTGGCAAGTTGCCCACGCTGCCGGCAATCACCACATAGCATTCGTTTTCGATGGCACGTGCCTGAGCGCAATGCCGCACCCTAGAAAAGCCATTCTGTGTGTCGGTCAGGAAAGGCACAAACAAGATGTCCATGCCATCTTCGGCCAGCAGGCGGCTCAGCTCGGGAAATTCAGAATCGTAGCAAATTAAAATGCCGATTTTGCCACAGTCGGTATCAAAGGCCTTGAGCTGGCTGCCTCCCTGTAAGCCCCACACCCGTGCTTCATCAGGGGTAACATGCAGTTTTTCGTAACGCTCGGTGGTGCTGTCGCGGCGGCACAGGTGGCCTACATTATACAAAGCATTGTCGCGAAGCTCAGGCATGCTTCCCGTGATGATGTTGATGTTGTAAGAAATGGCCAATTCCGAAAATTTATCCACGATTTCATCGGTATAACCGGCCAGTTTCCTGATGGCTTCTGCCTCCGACAAATGGTTGTAACGGGCCATCAGGGGGGCGTTGAAAAATTCGGGAAAAAGGGCAAAATCGCAACGATAGCCCGAAACGGCATCTATAAAATACTCCGCCTGTTGCATCACTTCCTTTATGTCCTTGTATGGGCGCATCTGCCATTGAATCAGGCCCAGCCGTATCACTTTCTTGATCGTTTCAACCTGTGAGCTTGGCTTTTCATAGTAGATATTGTCCCACTTAAGCAATACCGCATATTCACCCTGCGCCTGATCACCTTCCAAGTAGCCCTTTAAAACCCGCGACGGACGGAAATCGTTGGATATATGAAAGTTTAATACCGGATCATCTATTTCTTTGCCTTTCACTTTTTCAATATAATCTTTGGGGGTGTATTGCCCTGCATACTGCTGATAATTGGGAATGCGGCCACCAAGTACTATCCCTTTGAGGTTTTGTTTTTCGCACAATTCCTTGCGGTAATCATACAAACGTCGCCCCAGGCGAAGCCCCCTGTAATCGGGCACAACGAACACATCCAGGCCATAAAGCACATCACCTTCTTCGGTATGGGTGCGGAAGCTGTAATTATTGGTTATCTTTTTGTAGGTATGGTTATCAGCAAACTTTTCATAATCCACGATAATGGATAAGCCACAAGCCACAATTTGGCCATTGATTTTGATAACTACCTGTCCTTCGGGAAAAATCTTTACCAACTCATTTATTTTTTCAGCTTCCCAACAGGGATTGGGCATACGTTGGTAGGCTTTTAGCATAGCCGATTTTAATTCTGTATAATCCTTTGGATTCAGGAAGTCAAAATCCATGTTTTCAATTTCTTGTGGCGCCATGGCGGTAAGGTGTTTTTGCCTGTAAAGCTTAAAAGTTTTTTCAGTCTGCCTTATCGGGGCTGTTTTCTCTATTGGTATTCAACTTATCCATCAGGTTGTATTTTGCCTGCCTTGCTTCCCATCGTTCCCGGGCAAATTTCTGCATATCTGTTATTGTGTCTTTTTCATCAACTATTTCAAGCCCTAAAAGTGTTTCAATGATATCTTCCATGGTAACAATCCCGTCCAATCCGCCATACTCATCTACAATAAGCGCGATGTGCTCCTTTTTCAATAGGAGTTTTTCCCACAGCGAAAACAACACAATTGTGTCAGGAACGACAATAATATCCCGCTTAATCTCTTTTAACTTAAGCGTATGCTTGTCTTCTGCTAAATTTTCGAACACCTTTTGTCTGAATACATATCCGGTAATATTTTCATCGTTTCCAGCGTAAACTGGTATGCGCGAAAATTTTAAATAATCCTTATTCTGTAAAAAATCCTGTAAAGTCAGGTTTTCGTCAGCTGCCGCAACCACAACCCTCGGCGTCATAATCTCTGTTACCTTTACATTCTTCAACCTCAGTATGTTTTGAATGATTTTATTTTCCTTATCTGAAAATAATCCTTCGTCCGTACCAATAGTGGCCATAGCAGCAATCTCCTCCCTGCTGGTTGTTTGCCCTGTTGAATTTTTCGAAAATAGTTTGGTAATTATTACCGACATTACAACCAAAGGATAAGTAATGATAATCATTATTTTGATCGTAAAATAGGATATTCTGGACAAACTTCTCCAATACCTCGCACCAATCGTTTTGGGTATTATTTCCGTTAAAACCAGTATCAGAATTGTTAAAACAGCTGATACAACTCCAAAATAAGCTTCGCCAAATACTTTAATTGCCTGAGCACCAACGCCGGCAGCCCCCACTGTATGGGCCACTGTATTTAATGACAATATGGCTGCTAAAGGTTTATCTATATTGAATTTCAGTTTAGCAAAAGACTCTGCCCATTTGTGGCCGCGGTCCTGCTTCACAATCAAAAATGTTTGAGGAGTTGAGAGAAGTACGGATTCCATTATAGAACACAGGAATGAAACGAATAAGGCAAGAAATAAATAGGCAAGAAGTGTGATCATTTTTAAAAAAAATACTAATTTGTTTATCTCTATGCTGTCAGGGATTTTTTTTATGCGACCAAAAAGTTTATCTCTGCATTATGCAGACATTTCCTCTTTTTGTAAGCATCCCAAATAACCAGCAATTATTCCGTAAAAGTATGAATAAAAGCATGATGAGCAGACTTTCTGTTATGATATATTTGCTGTTTAGTTGAAAACTGAATTCAAAGTGCAAATAGCCCTGCTTGAATCGTTTCACAATTCAATATTTTCCTTCTAAGCATTTCCTTCTGCCAAAAGTTTATCCACCTTATCAACATCTTCTTCCCTGATCTTCAGTATATACTGATTATCCCATGGATTTCCTGTGCCGGTTACAGGTGTGATATTGTATCGCATGGCTGAATCGTCCACCTCAAAAGGAATGCCATTTGCTTCGAGCAACAGGGTGTGTGATTTGAGGATTTCCAAATCAGGCAAATGACGGTATTCAATGAATTTATCCATCGGGTAATTTGTTTTAGCTTTGTAAATGCGCACCATTGCGCATCTTTACAAAGATAGCAATAATGTGCCATAAACCCTGAAATGGATTTTTTTCGATTGATGAACCATTCTGTCATTAGCGTAACCCAATGATCAGGCCGGCCTCGTAGTTGGTTGGCAGGCCAGGATAATAGTACCTGGGGGATGCCTGCCCAAAAGAGGGCGCATTTACCAAAATCATGGAAGCATAGCTGGCATTAAAAATGTTGTTAACCCTGAAAGCAAATTTCATATGCCAGCCCCGTGAAAAATTCTTTTTAATCCCCATCCCCGTTTCCACCAGTTGATAAGCCTGACTAAAACGGCTGTTGGCATCGTTCAAAGGCATTGGGCCAACATAACGATAGCCTGCCTGAACAAAAACGCCATTTGTCAGTTCGCTGTACATGGACAGATGTAGCATCTGATCAGGAATACCTGGGATTTTATTGCCTGAAAAATCAGCGTCAAGGTCAACAAAATCAGTAAAAACAAAATGATTGTAGGTATAGTTTGCGCTGATCGAAAGCTCGCGCCATGTCCAGCTATTTGATGAAATTTGCTGAAAAATTGACCACTTTCCCTCCGCTTCCAATCCGCGATGAACTGATTCGCCCGCATTTTTGCCTACCCATGCATCTTCGCCAATGCGCTCGGCCACAAGCAAATCCTGCACCTTCATTTGATAAACAACCAGATCATAAAAAAGCAAACCGTTCAAGAACTTTCCCCGTAAACCGGCTTCATAGTTCCAGCTTTTTTCGGGTTTAATATCGAGGTTAATAGCACCATCCGATGTAAGTGTCTCTTCCAGGGATGGGGTCGAAAACCCATGGCTGATAGTGAGATAGATTAGATGTGAAGGAAAAACGGAATAGCCTGCACTTAGCCGCGGCGAAAGGATTGGGGCATATTTATTCGTTTGCCTGTCCATGGAGGAGCTGCCCCAGATCAGCTTGTCTCTATAGAAAATAAAAGCGTTGTTCAAGTTGATACCACCTGAAAAATTCCAACGCTCAATTTGTGCATCAGCCTGTAAAAAAGCATTGTATGAATGTGTTTTCTGTTGATGACTGCTGACGATATCGCCTTGAATTCCAATAGCTTCAATATTCTCAAAATTGCTGTATTGGTAATTTTCCAGTGCAACTTCCCCTCCAGCAAAAAGATTGATGCGGGCTCTGTCAAGCTTGATTTTTTTATGCATTTTCAACCGGCTGCCGAGGCTAAGGCGTTTTTGATAAAAAACATCAAAAGGCCGCATCTCCTTTTCGTCATGATAAATGGCAAAGCCACTCAGGTCCAGATTGAATGTACTGCTCATTTCCTTGCTGAGGCTGATGCCGGCCAATAAGCGTTTTGATTCCTCATAGCCTTTGGTTTTAAGCCAATTGGCTGCTGCTGATTTGGGGCTGTTTACAAAAGTCAGACTGTCGATAGATGATGGGATGAAGGATTTGAGGCCACTATACGAAAGTAAACTTGTTATGGTGGTGTTTTCATTTGCATCTCTCTGCGAAATCATGCTGAAAACATCCCGCCGCAATTGGTTGTTCTGTCGGTAGCCTTCACTCTGTGTGCGACTGTAAACAATGCTTGTGGCAGCATGAGGCCGCACAAGGTTCAATTGAACCGTATTCCTCAACAAACCAAAGGAACCGATTCTGAAGTTGTTGCTGAAACCATTTTTTAGCGCTTTTGGCTCCAAGGCCTTCAGCACGATCGTTCCTCCCAAACCAGCTCCATAAACACTTGTAGCCGGCCCCTTGATGACGTCCATGCTTTGTAAAAGTGCGGGGTCAATGTCCTGGAGAAAGGTTTCGCCCGAACCGTTTGTGATAGGTATGTTGTTAAAATATGCCCTTATTTTGCCTGTGGCATAAGGCACCCTGGCCCCAATGCCCCTGATGGTTATGCGGTTGGTATTGTTTGCCCCGTTGTGCGCAAACACACC
>CAYTUA010000067.1:0-4013 GCA_964440855.1 uncultured Lentimicrobiaceae bacterium | reverse complement strand
CCACCAGTGGCATCGCCATACATGGCGGGCGTACCGCCGAGGATAACGTCAACCTGCTCAATGGCTGATTGAGGCAACTGACTGGAGCCGATAACGCGCACACCATCAATATATACGGCAGTTGCATCTGAACGGGCACCACGCACATTGCCGCGCTCACCATCGGCCGAGAACACACCACCTACAGTGGCAGCTACGGCATCAGCCGAGCGGTTCGGCATTTTGGAAATTTCTTCTGAGGTGATGGAGGCACCACTTTCCGTTTTATCCTTGGAAATCAGCGGAATCTTATATTCGATAATCTCCACTGTTTCCAAATTGATAGACCCACCATCCATGGCAATATCATAAAAGGTGATTTGGTTACCGGTAATCTGCACATTGGTGATGTGCACAGGCTGGTAGCCTACGAAGGTGGCTTTGAGGTCGTAACGACCCGGAGGAATCGGGTTTATGTCGTACTCTCCATCGAAGTTGGAAGTAGCACCGCCAACGACGGAACCACCAAGTTCAACTACAATATTGGCAAAAGCGATGGGTTCGCGGCTGCCCTTTTCATAAACTTTTCCTCTTAATCTTCCTTGTTGTGCAAATGCTAATGTACTCGACATTAGGATAATACTCAAGGTAAATAGTAAATTTCTTAACATACCATGTAAATTTATGTTCTACTACTCTTTGTGCGTTAAAGGCCGGTAAAGATAACAACAAATCATTTTACCATCCAAAAAAAAATCCATTCATTACTCATAAAAAAATAACACATTCTTAGCAATTCTTTAAGCATAAGGTCGATCAATAATTGCGTTGTACACTATTGCCTGCCGCAAATCGAAATCTTTTTTCATTTTTAGAATATGTGCCGGTTGGTTAAAATACATGCCATCATTACTTTCGGCATCTTCCATTACCATGGCATCCTCTGTACCGTCCAGTTCATAAATGGGTTCTCCCATATTGGCTATATCCTGGACTGAATCGTCAAGAAATTCCTCGTATTTTTCAATTTCAGGGGTAAAAGTATCTGCTTCATTCCCAATTATGGGTGGTACCGGTCTGGGCGGGTCTTCTTTTTTCTCGAAGGTTTTCTCACCTAAAAACTCTTCGAGGAGTTCATCAAAGGTGGACCTTTCCTGCGCCGGACTCTCTTCGTATTCATACTCATCTTCAATTTCTTCAACAGGTCTTTGCGCTTTTTTATTTGCTTTAATCACTGAAAAAACGATCCACAAGATACCGATCAAAATATAAATATAGTCTTCCATGGTGTTGGTTTTCTTTTTTGCAGAAATAGGGGCTAAATTAGTAATAAATTTATAAAAGATGTTAAAAATCAAGATAACGGTTGGATCTGGCAAGTAATCGGGAAGCCTAAGCCTGCAAATATCAATTGTAAAATACCTATTTACAGGTTGTTGATTATTTCGAGGATTTTTTCCTTTTTTCTGCGGGATACCGGTATTTTCGTTTCATCGCTTAAGGTAATCATGCCCCCATCGTCGCGGCTGAAATTGCGGATAAAGCGGATATTGATCAGGTGCGACTTGTGCGGGCGGATAAAATTGTTGCCTTCGAGCAGGCTTTCCACCTCTTTGAGGGTTTTGCTGATAAGCAGGTGCCCGCCATTTTCAAAATAGAAGTGTGTGTAATAATTGTCTGATTCGCAGCGCAGGATATTGTCAATTTCAACCACATGTATTTTCTCGGATGTGTTGAGGATGATCTTTTTCGATTCCAAAGCCCCCGGTTTCATATTGCTAAGCAATACCTGTATGTTTTTTAGGTTGTTTTTTTTGATCTTTTGCTGTTTCACTTTTTCAACTGCTGCTATCAGTTCATCTGGGGATATGGGTTTGAGCAAATAATCGAGGGCTGAATAGCGTATGGCTTTGATGGCAAATTGCTCATAGGCAGTGGTGAACACCAACTCAAAGTCGATGTTGTCGAGGCTTTGCAGCAATTTGAACCCGCTGCCATCAGGCATTTCAATATCCAGAAAAACCATATCAGGTTTGTGCTCCTCAATGGCTTTCTTGCCTGACAGATAGCCATCGGCCTCAGCACTTACAAGCACCTCGGGGCAAAAGCGTTCGAGCAAACCTTTTAGTGTTTCCCGCGATTTTATTTCATCCTCAACAATTACACATCGTATCATTTTGAAAACTTATTTTTTTTAAACATTTCTTTTTTGAGTCAATTGATGTCTGTTTTCCCAGGTTAAGATCACCATGGCCCAAAGACCGGACATGGCTTTTTTATTGCTGACCCCTTACAACTCCTTATACAAAATACTTACTTCTACCCGTGTGCCGGCAGGATTGCCCTTTTCATCCAGCAGGTCCATCACATTTACGGTATATTGGTCTTTGGAGTATTGGTTGAGTATTTCGAGTCGTTCTTTGGTAATCAGCATGCCACGCGATTTGCGTTCAATGCCGGATGCTTTTTTTATTTCGGCAGCTTTTTCGCGGCCTATGCCGTCATCTTCTATCGAACAAACAATTGTGTCTGCTTTCAGGCTGATGTGGATTTTTAAGTGGCCTTTGTGCGGGCTGTGCATCAATCCGTGTATGATGGCGTTTTCAACATAAGGTTGCAATATCATTGGGGGGATTTCGATAAAACTGTCATCAATAGCCGGGTCGAGCTCTATTTTATAGTCGAACTTTTCATCAAAGCGCAGTTTTTCAATCTCGAGGTACAGTGTCAGCGCTTGTATTTCGTCTTGCAGCGAAATCATGCTTTCGCGCGAATTGGTCAGGGTGCGCCGCATCAATTGCGAAAATTTTGACAGATAGCGGATGGCATTGTCGGTGTCGTTTTTCAAAACAAAACTCTGTATGCTGTTTAACGAATTAAACATGAAGTGGGGATTCATCTGCAGCTGTAAGGCTTTTTGCTCCAACTCAAAAAGTTGTTTTTCAAAGGCAAGATAGTTTTTTTCTACCTCATGCTTGCGGTTGATGGCGCGCACACGCATCCTGATGATTGAATAGGACAATATAATAAGGAGTAGTAAAAGCGAAATCCTGAAAAAATAGGTGGCATACCAGGGTGGGCGCACGATGATGGTAAGACTTGCACCATCTTCGTTCCAGAAGCCATCGCTATTGGCAGCCATTACCCTGAAATGGTAGGTTCCCGGTTTGATATTGGCGTATTCGGCAAATCGCTTGTCGGCTCCACGCTCAATCCAATCGGCATCATAATTCTGCAGCATAAATCTGAACTTGTTTTTACTGGGATTGGTATAGTCCAGTGCAGTGAATTCAAAGGTGAAAAAGTTGTCGTTGTAATGCAGGCGTATGGTATCACCATTTCTTGGAACAATGGGCTGTGCAATGTTGAATTTTTTAAAAGTAGTAATCCTAACAGGCGGTGGTTGCGGGTTTGTTTTTATTGAGCTGGGATAAAAGGTGTTGAATCCGTTCATGCCGCCCACAAAAATTTGTCCTTTTGAGGTCATCATGATGGCGTTCAGGTTGAATTCATTGCTTTGGATGCCATCTGTTACATCATAGTTGATAAAACTGTTTTCGGAAGGGATGTATTTTGAGAGACCCCAGTTGGTGATGATCCAAAAATTGTCATCTTTGTCGGGCGTGGCGGCATAGACCACATTGTTTGGCAATCCATCGAGCTGGGTAATGATACGGAATTCTTCAGTTTGTGGATTAAATTTTACCAAGCCACCACCCCTTGTTCCAACCCAAAGGTTTCCCTTGTTGTCACTGTTTGCCGCAAAAAACTGGTTGGTAAATACGCGGTTGGTGCGCAACATTGATTCAGGAATCCTATATGAGATAAAGTCATCTGTTTGGGGCCGATAACGGGCTAGGCCATTGGCGGTGCTCACCCACAACACTTCGTCCTTGTCAAAATAAATACTGTAAACTCTGTTGTTGGGCAGGAAATGGGGGTTGTTGGGGTTGTGATAATAGCGTTTGAACGACCGGGAATCGGGCAGGTATTTATTGAGGCCATGATCGGTTGCTACCCAAATGTTTCCATCA
>CAYTUA010000066.1:0-4653 GCA_964440855.1 uncultured Lentimicrobiaceae bacterium | reverse complement strand
CCCCGCCATAGCGAAAGCCAAGGTCAGCATCAAAATTAAGGGCAGGGATCACGCCCAATGCATACCGACCAGGCACTTTGCCGGGAACGCTTTCTTCGGTTCCCTGGTTTTCAGCCTTTATGAACTCCGACAAGAGAAGGCCCAAGAGGATTGCAATGGTTGTTTTCATATTCTTAATCAAAAATAAGGCCATTAAATGAATGCAACAGCCTTATTTCCAAACAAAACCCAATCATCAATACTTATTTCTTTTGCAGGGCTGCTTGTCCCAGACGCAGAAACTGTGCCGCGTTGTGATAGCCCTTTGTGTAGGTGATCAGTTTGCCGGTATGGTCAATAAAAAACAGGCTTGGATAGGCAGTCACACCGTATGTGCGGGCCAAAAGTATCCCTTCCCCATTTTCGCCATCAACAGCTACATTGATAAAGGCATTGTTGTAGAAATCGCCCACCTCCTTATCAGCAAAGGTGTTTTTCTTCAGGCGTTTACAAGGGCCGCACCAACTGGCATAAACATCCAGGAAGATGGGTTTGTTTTCGGCTTTTGCCTGTTCAAGTGCTTCGGCCCAATTGCCTTCGTGAAATACAATGCCCATTGGATGTTCTTTTGAGGAGTCCTTATCGGGTTCGTTGGCAATTGCTGTAAGACCCATGTGAAACAGCATCAGGATGAGCAACAATCTATTCATTTTAATTCTGTTTAGGTGTGTAAATATTGAAATTTACAGATCAGACGTGGCGCATGGATGTTCCTGACAAATGCAAAAAAATGATTGAAGTAATTTGCTAACATGTAGAATAGAAGATTTCTAAACGAAAAACGGGTTGTACGCAATTGTGTCGATGGCATGATTCGTATTTTGACTGACCGCATGACCAGCAGGAAAAACCCCCAAAAAAACAGTTTTATAAATCAGCAGTAGATCAATACTTATAACCAGAAATCTCCTGATTATTCATTTCGAGTCCGAGGGAGAGGGCGATGCGGTTTACGAAGTTGAAATAGGCCACCACAAGTACCACATCAAGGATGGCTGCATCGCTTAAACCAATGGTGTGCAATATGCGGGTATGGTCATTTTCTTCGTGAGATGCGGGCGCGAGGGTAAGGTGTTGTGCGAAGCCACAAAGGGCTTTTTCGCGCTCGCTGAGTACCGGTGAATTAAAATCGCTGCGAATGGCGTTCAATTTTGTTGCGTCTTTAACATAATGCTTCAGTGCCATTTCGTGGTGGGATTGGCAATAAGCACAGCCATTGGCAATGGATACCACCACGGCCAGCATTTCGCGTTCGGAACGGCTGAGCTCGGAGCGTGAGAACATGATTTCCATATAGAGTTCCATATGCTTGACAATACTTTCGGGCCTGAGGCTTTGTATCTGGTGAATGTCTGCCAGTTTACCCCTTTTGGCAAGCAGGTCGTTATAAATCTCCTTTAACCTTCCGGTTGCATCTGCATAAGTTGTAACGTGAATACGTGCCATTGTTTAAAAAAAGTATTTTGAGAAAAATGTAGGCGCAAAAATAAGCAGTTGCCAAATGTCAGCCTTCCATTTCTTCCAGTTGCTTGTGGATTTTAAGCTTGAGATTTTCGATGTCTTTCAAGGCATCTTTGCGTGTAAGAGGGTGCTTAAGTGCTTCATCAATCAGTATGCTCTGCTTTTCGTATAGCTGGCAGGCCTGACACATGGAAACATGCACCCTGAGAGCAATTTTCTCACTAAGCGAAAGCTTGAAATGCAGACGCTTTTCAACCAGTTCGGTAGCCCTGAGGCAGGAGAGGAGTATGGTATTTTTTATTTTGCTCATGGTAAATAATCATTTTTTAAACCAGTTGGTTTCAATGCAATCGCGCAAGCGCAGTTTGGCCCGGTGAATAATCTGCCAAAAGTTAGACGGACTTATATTTAATTCCTGACAGATTTGCTCCCCATTGTTGTTCATGATGTATTTCAACTTCATACAACTATTCCATTGTTCTGGCAAAGCTTCCATGCATAAGGCCAGGATTTCCCTGAACACTTCATCATCCAACAAATTGCTGTCATCCAATTGCCAATCTTCCGGTTGGGTGTTTTTGTACCATTTTCCTTTATTGTCAAAGTTATCGCTGAGCACATCCTTATCCACAGCAATTGGGTTTCTGGATTTCTTGCGGTAATGATCTACAATTTTATTGTTCAGAATGGAAAACAACCAGGTTTTTGGAGTGCTCTCGCCTTTAAAACCTGCCAACTTCTCAGCAGCAGCCAGAAAGGTGTCCTGCACCAGGTCTTCGGCAAGCTGGGTAGAAGATGTTTTATGCAAGGCCCAACGAACCATCTCCTGCGTGTATTCGTTGACCCACTCACTTAGGTTGTCCTTTACTGTCATTGCGTTTTTAGGTGAAGTAGACATTCAAAGCAGGTGTAAAAATAGTAAAATTTCTTTATCTTGTTTTTTATTTCAAAATCCAGTTGGCTGCTTTGCATCTGCCCATAATTGCTTATTTTTGCCCCCTTGTGATTTATATTCATCCGGGGAGATTGCTGCATGTTGTTTACCAACCCATTCATGTTATTCGGTTTTTTGGCACTTGCTTTGCCTGTGATTATCCACCTGTTCAATTTCAGGCGGCACAAACTTTTGTATTTCAGCAATGTGGAGTTGCTCAAAAACCTGCAACAACAAACCCGCCGCACCAACAAGCTAAAGCACCTGATTGTAATGCTGTTACGTATGTTTTTGATCAGCAGTCTTGTGCTGGCTTTTGCGCGTCCTTATATTCCCAACGAAAATCAATTGAATCCGCTGGCTGACAAAATGGTCGTGTTTTACATCGACAATTCGATGAGCATGCAATCCCGTGGCAGCGAAGCTTCTTTGTTTGATGAGGCCAGGCAAATGGCCACCCGTCTGGCTTCTTCATTCCAGCGTAATGATCTTTTTGTGCTCGTTACCAACGATATGCAGGCTGAAAATGAAAGACCCATGGCCCTTGAAGGTTTTATGGGGGCTGTTGAAGAGTTGGAAATCAGTCCTGTATCAACCCCATTGTCGCAGATTACAAACCGACTGGGCACAATCCTCGATGGAGAGCAGCGAAGCGAGCGCCTTGTTTTTTACCTAACCGATTTTCAGCAGGGACAATCGGATTTTGAAAACGTGGTTTACGACAGCAGTTTTCGGCACTATTTTGTGCCCATGCAAGCCAACAATGGCAACAACCTCTACATCGACAGCTGCTGGTTCGAAAGCCCTGTGCGGCAGTTGGGGCAAACCTCCACTGTTGTGGCACGGATTGTAAACCACGGTGATGAAGAAGTAAGCAATATCCCGATCCGATTGGTGTTGAACGGGCAACAAAAAGCCTTGTCCAATATTGATATCCAGGCCAGAAGTACCATCGAAACCAGGCTGACTTTCACCAACGAACAAACAGGGCATCTCAGGGGAAGTGTTTCTTTGGTGGATTACCCCGTTGTGTTTGATGATGATATGTATTTTTCCTTCGAAATTGTGCAACAGATCAAAGTTTTGGAGGTATATGGAAAACAGCCCAATCGCTGGCTTCAGTTGTTACTCGAACCAGATGCGCTTTTTCAGTTTGATTCGCGCTCAGCCTTCCAGCTGGATTATCAGTCAATAACCGATTATGATTTGGTTTTTCTGCAAGGCCTCGACATCTTGCCTACTGGTATGGAGCGATTGTTGAATGGTTTTGTTGAGTCAGGGGGCAGTTTGTTGCTTATTCCTCCTGCCGATGCACCATCATCCGGTATGCTTCATGATTTTATCAGTGGTTATGGGCTGTCTGTAAGTTCTGAAGTGGATACATCGCGCACAAGGGTTTTCAGCCTGTTGCAGGAGCATGAGCTGTTTCAGGATGTTTTTATAAATATTCCGGAGAATGTTGATTTCCCCTCTGTTTACAAGCATTACCCAATTCAGTTGCAGTCACGTTCTTCAAGCCGCAGTTTGATCGATTTGCTCAATGGGAGGCCTTTCCTTACAGAAACGAAAAAGGCGAAAGGCAGTTTATATATGCTCGCTGCACCGCTCAACGACAGTTGGACAGATTTGCAACGCAATGCATTGTTTGTGCCCTTGATTTACCGAATGGCATTTTTGAGCAACACCATGGCACCGCTGTATTACACTTTAGGGGAGGAGACCAGGATAGAAACTACTTATCTGTCAGGTAATACAGATCAGGCCCCGAGCATACGCTCCTTAGAGGATGATTTCGGTTTTATCCCCGGTCAGCGCAACCGGCAAGGCCGTTTGGAACTGCTGCCATACGATATGGTTAAAATGCCGGGTCATTACGGTTTGTATGCTGGCGACAGCTTGTTGCAACTATTATCCTGGAACTTCAGCCGCAGTGAATCAGTGCTTACTTTTTATCCCGCTGAAACTATTGATAGTCAATTAAAAGACATCGGTTTTGAGCAATTTGAGATTTTTAAAAGTGATGAACTCAAAGAATCAGATGCCTTGGACAGGGTGTCGAAAGGAGCACAACTATGGAAACTATTTTTGATATTTGCACTGGTTTTTTTACTGGCCGAATCGTTGGTACTGCGCTTGTGGAAATAATATGTTATTGAGAAGAGAAAATGGACGAAATCAACCAAAATAGAGAAAGTAACGAGCCGAAGGAACCGGTATCT
>CAYTUA010000065.1:0-2607 GCA_964440855.1 uncultured Lentimicrobiaceae bacterium | reverse complement strand
GCTTTGCGGTATTCGCTGCGGTTTTCGAGGGCGAAATACCCAATGACCCCTATGCCGGTATAAACGATTGGTATTTTCCAGTATTTTTTATTGTAAAACTGTCCCAATCCGGGCAGTACAGCTGAAAAGATAGTGGCTTTATGAGGTGAATGAACATACTCGTATTCAATCTGCTGGCTTGAACTTGTTTGACCTGAAGTGTCGGTGTAAAAGTTCATGATTTGTAAGAAGATCAGTATCAGGATAAGTTGTAATCGCATGATGGTGAGGTTGTGTTACTTCTTTAAGATAGTGCACAAGCGATCGAAGTCCTCATCGGTTTCAAAGTTTATAACCAAAGCACCTTGACCTTTGGCATTACGACGGATGCTGATTTTCGTTTCCAGTTTTTGGCTTAGTCCGTTTACTATCTCTTTAAAATGGGCGGGGACTATCTCTTTATTTGCTTTGGACTGTTTCGTCATAAGCGGTTTATTCAATGAACGGGCAAGGGCTTCAACCTGGCGGACATTGAGTTCTTCCTCTATTATTTGCTGCAATATGACCAGCCGCTGTGTATCATTGTCCAGATTGATCAGTGCTCGGGCGTGTCCCATACTGATATGTCCGTCGCGCAGTGCAACCTGCACTTCGGGCGGAAGTTTCAGCAGGCGCAAAAAATTACTAATGGTGGTTCTGTTTTTGCCAACCTGCTGACTCAATTGGTCTTGTGTAAGCTTGCATTCATCCAGGAGGCGTTGGTAGGAGATGGCGATTTCGATGGCATTCAGGTTTTCGCGGTGAATATTCTCAATAAGGGCCATCTCAAGCATTTGTTCATCATTGGCAACGCGCAAGTAGGCCGGTATGGTTTCCAAGCCTGCCTGGATGGATGCCCTGAGTCTGCGTTCGCCCGAAATAAGCTGGTATTTATCAAGCCCTACCTTCCTGACAGTAACCGGCTGAATTACCCCTTGTATCCGTATTGAACCTGCGAGTTCATTCAGGGCAGTCTCATCAAAATCGGTGCGAGGCTGGAAAGGATTAGCTTCGATGTTTTTTACAGGCAGCTCGGCAGTGGCTCCAGCAACATAATTGCCTGAAATGTCAGCAGATGTAATATCCGTGTCGGGGCTTCTAAGTATGGCTTCGAGGCCACGGCCCAATGCACTTTTTTTTGGTTTGCTATTGCTCATCTTCAGGTTTATCAATTAGTTTTTCACCCTCAACCATAGAGGTCATTGCGTTTTTTTGCAGTATTTCTCTTGCCAGGTTAAGGTAATTTATAGCGCCTGTGCTTGTAGCATCATGCATTATAATTGTTTCACCAAAACTGGGCGCTTCACTTAAACGCGTATTTCTGTTAATGATTGTGTCAAATACCATTTGTTGAAAATGCGCCTTTACTTCGTCAACCACCTGCTTTGACAAGCGAAGCCGCGAATCAAACATCGTCAGCAGTATGCCTTCGATATCGAGTGAGGTATTTAAGCGGGATTGAACAATCTTAATGGTATTTAATAATTTACCCAGGCCTTCGAGGGCAAAATATTCACATTGAACGGGCACTATCACTGAGTCGGATGCGGTGAGGGCATTTACTGTGATCAGGCCTAATGAGGGCGAACAGTCAATAATTACAAAATCATATTGATCCTTGATTATGGAAACGGCCCGCTTCATCATGTGTTCGCGATTGGGCAAGTTGATCATTTCAATTTCGGCACCCACCAAATCAATATGGGCCGGAAGCAGGTGAAGGTTAGGGGTCTGTGTTTCGAGTAGTACGGTGGCCGGGTTTACATCATCAATAATGCACTCATAAATGCTTGCTTTTATGTGTTTTGGGTCAAATCCTACCCCTGAGGTAGCATTGGCCTGAGGGTCAGCATCTATTAAAAGGGTTTTAAACTCCAATACTGCAAGGCTTGCAGCCAGGTTGATGGCAGTGGTTGTTTTACCAACCCCGCCTTTTTGGTTTGCTACTGAAATTACTTTTCCCATAATAGTTGCAGATCAATGTTTTAAGAAGCATAATCGATATGCCTTATAGGGAACAAAAGTATAATTTTTCGGTGAAGTTGATTGGTTTTAAGTGGGAAGTTTTCAACAAAAAGAGGCCCCATTCACAAACAAGCTGTTGTGGCAGCTTAGGTTTACAACAGCAAAAGCATTGGTAAATTAGTGCTTGCCTTTACAGGTGGGATAACTTCGTTATGCGCGTCATTCATGTCCGTCAATTTCTTTTCTAAACTGCTGACAATGATTCTCTAGATCCCACGCCCGCAATTTTAAAAGCTAAAGCCAAAGAGATTTAGGCCAGACGCATTTTATTCGCTCTCGAGTTTGTCTAAATCTTCGAAGCTAACATCTATTTTGTCCGAAATAACGTCATCCTCCATTCCGTAATCTTGAGGTAAAGCACCGGTTTCAATAAAATCAACGGATTCTTGTAAGCCCTTGAAAAACTTTTCAAAATCTTCCTTATAAAGAAAAAGTTTGTGTTTTTCGTAGTAAAACTTGCCCTGTTCGTTGTTAAACCTGCGTTTGCTTTCGGTTATTGTGAGATATTGCTCCTCATGTCTGGTTGATTTCACATCAAAAAAATAGGTGCGCTTGCCTGCCCTC
>CAYTUA010000064.1:0-15882 GCA_964440855.1 uncultured Lentimicrobiaceae bacterium | reverse complement strand
GAAACCCGCAGCTTGCTTGAGTTGACCGAAATTGCTGAACGCACCTTCAAGGAAAGCTTACAAACAATACCCGGTGTAAGTACTATTTCTGTCTGGGGTTCAAAACGATATTCCATGCGGCTATGGATGGACCCATCGCGTCTGGCAGCGTTCAGCCTCAGTCCGCTCGAAGTACGCTCAGCCCTGTTGCGCGAAAACCTTGAATTGCCGGCCGGCACCATCGAAGGCAATACCATTGAGCTGACCGTAAGGACTTTGAGTCGGCTGGAAACGCCAGAAGATTTCAATAATTTGATTATTGCCGAAGGCCCTTTTGGGATTGTACGATTCAAGGACATCGGTTATGCCGAGCTGGCTCCGCTGAACGAACGCACTTTGTTGCGCCGCGATGGGGTGCCCATGGTGGGCAACGCCATTACCCCCTTGCCGGGCTCAAACCATATTGAAATTGCAGATGAATTTTATCGCCGGCTCAAACAAATCCAAAAAGACCTACCCGATGATATTGAGTTGGGCATAGGGTTTGACCAAACAGACTACATCCGTGCCTCGATAAGCGAAGTGGAGCAAACCATTTACCTGGCTTTTGTGCTGGTGGTATTGGTCATTTTCTTTTTTCTGCGTGATTGGCGCACCACCATCATTCCTGTAATCGTAATCCCCATCGCCCTTATCGGGTCGTTTTTTATCATGTTTGCTGCCGGATTTTCCATCAATGTGCTCACCCTGCTTGGTCTGGTGCTGGCTATTGGCCTGGTGGTGGATGATGCCATTGTGGTGATTGAAAATATTTACGCCAAAATCGAAAAGGGGATGGACCCACTACAAGCAGGGATAACTGGTTCGGCAGAAATTTTCTTTGCCATTATTGCCACTACCATCGCTCTCGCAACTGTATTTTTGCCTGTAATTTTCCTTCAGGGGATTACCGGACGGTTGTTTCGCGAATTTGGAGTGGTGCTTGCCGGTGCTGTTATCATCTCATCATTTGTAGCCCTTACGTTAACGCCCATGCTCTCAACGCGCATCCTTAAAAAACGTGAAAAGCAAAACTGGTTGTACAGCAAAACAGAACCATTTTTCCTTAAAATTAACACCTGGTATGCCGATAGCCTGACAGCATTCCTGCAAAGAAAATGGCTTGCTTTGGTCATTATTGGCGTGTCTGTTTTACTTATTCTGGGCGTTGGCCGCGAATTGCCTTCAGAATTGGCCCCTATGGAGGACCGTTCGGGTATGATGGCTTTTGGCACAGCTCCCGAAGGAAGCACGTATGAATTTATGGAAGCTTATGTGAAGGATTATATCGATCTGGTGCAGGAAGAAATACCGGAAATATATTCACTGATTACTATTACCTCACCAGGTTTTGGGGCCGGAAGCTCTGTCAATTCTATGTTTTCGCGCATACGGCTTGTTGATCCTGATGAGCGCGACCGCAGTCAGCAGGAAATCGCAAACCACCTTACTATGAAGTTGCAAAGCTTGTCGGCTGTGCGGTCATTTGTTACCCAGGAACAATCCATTTCCACGCAGCGCGGTGGCTTGCCAGTGCAATATGTGGTGCAGGCAGCCAATCTTGATAAACTAAAGGAGGTACTGCCCACTTTCATGGCCGAGGTTTCGCAAAGTGAGGTTTTTCAATTTGCCGATTTAAACTTAAAGTTCAATAAACCGGAGCTGCAAATTACTATCAACCGCGAAAAAGCCCGCAGCCTCGGGGTCTCGGCCCAGGATATAGCGCAAACCCTGCAGTTTGCCATGAGCGGTACGCGCTTCGGCTATTATGTGATGGATGGTAAACAGTATCAGGTGATTGGTCAGCTCGAAAGGGGTTACCGCAATGCACCCGTTGATCTGACAACCTTATATGTAAAAAACAAGCATGGCGAAATGATAATGCTTGGTAACCTGGTTACCATTGCTGAATCGGTAAATCCGCCCCAATTGTACCGTTACAACCGCTATGTTTCGGCAACGATATCGGCCAACCCGGTAGCAGGAAAAACCATTGGTGATGGCATCAACGAAATGAACCGTATTTCGAGTATTGTGTTGGATGATACCTATACCACCTCCCTTGCAGGCACATCCAAAGATTTTGAGGAAAGCAGCAGCAGCCTTGTTTTTGCTTTTGTGCTGGCCCTCATACTTATATATCTGGTGTTGGCGGCACAATTCGAAAGTTTTCGCGACCCACTGGTGATTATGTTTACGGTGCCATTGGCGTTGGCCGGTGCTGTAATCACTTTGTGGTATTTTGAAAAATCACTCAATATTTTCAGTCAAATAGGCATTATCATGTTAATCGGTTTGGTTTCGAAAAATGGTATCCTTATCGTGGAGTTTGCCAACCAGCGCAAAGCCGCCGGGTTACAAAAACTGGAGGCCATTCACGATGCGGCGGTAGCGCGTTTCAGGCCCATTTTAATGACAAGTCTTTCAACCATTTTGGGTGCGGTGCCTATTGCTCTGGCGCTGGGTGCCGGTGCCGAAAGCAGGGTGTCGATGGGTACGGCCATTATTGGCGGACTCACATTTGCTACCCTGCTCACCTTGTACGTCATACCGGCTATGTATGCTTATATTTCGGAAAAGTCCAAAGATGTTTCCAATGTGTCGGACTTGCTTTCAAACCAAACCGAAATGCCTTTAAAAGAAGACAAAGACTTATGAAAACAAAATTATCGCTTACATTATTGGTGATTGCACTATGGCTGTCATCAAGCCTGAAAGCGCAGGAGTTACTTAGTCCGGAAGACGCAATCCGCAAAGGCCTGGAGAATAATTATTCCATCAGATTGGTGCGGCAAGATGCCGATATTGCCGGAAACAATATGAAGATGGGCGTGGCCAATTTTTTACCTACCATTGATTTAAATGCTGCACAAAACTTTAGCGTAAACAATTCGCGACAGGAATTCCTTACCGGACAAATTAACGATGTAACAGCTGCCAAATCAGACGCCTTCAATACCGGTGCCCAGTTGAACTGGACGCTTTTTGATGGGATGCGCATGTTTGTGAATTACGACCGGTTGAAGGAACTCGAACAAAAAAGTGAACTCCTTGTGCTGCTAACGGTTGAGAGTACCATCAATGATATCTTGTTGAATTATTACAACCTGATTCATTTGAAACAGCAACTGCAAGTTGTTGAAAAAACAATTGTAGTTGACCTGGAGCGCATGGACCTGGCCAGGGACATGCTGGAGATTGGAGCCGGATCGCGCCTCGAACTGCTGCAGGCCGAAGTTGACTTGAATGCTGATAGCGCCCTGCTTATGCAGATTGAAGACCAATTTGATCGCGTGAAGGTAAATTTGAACCAATTGCTTGCGCGCGAAGCAGCAATACAATTTGATGTGCCTGATACTTTCGAGGTAAATAAATTATTGATTAGACCGGCTTTGGAGGAAAAAATGCTTAGGCAAAACACTTCCTTACAGTTGAGTTTGCAGGACGAAACCCTGGCACAGCTTACCTTGCGCGAGATCAGGGGCAGGCATTCGCCAAGTTTGGGATTTAACCTGGGCTATAACTTTACAGACCAAAGTTCGGAATCAGGATTTTTGCAAGCCAACCGTTCCTCAGGTTTCACTTATGGCCTGAGTGCAAATTTACGCTTATTGGATGGCCTGAATACCCGGCGCGAAAAGCAAAATGCCAGTATCATGCTCGAATCGAGCCGCATCCGAACCGAATCCATTATAAGCGAACTGAAAGCTGATTTGCAGATTAATTACAACAGTTACCTGAACAAGTTGCGGCTGATCAGTATGGAAAAGCAAAACCTGGAAGCAGCCACCGAAAACCTGTCCATAGCTACCGAGCGTTTTCGCCTCGGCGACCTATCCGGTATTGAATTCCGCGAAGCACAACGTAATTTTATGGCTGCCGAAGCCAGGTTGCTCTCTGTTATGCTTGAGGCTAAAATACTGGAAGTAAACCTACTGCAATTGGCGGGTGATTTGCCTTTGTAGGTAGAGTTGTTTTTCTCCTGCTGCCGCACGATTATTTCGAGTGGCAATAGGGATTACCAGCAGATACAGCAACAAAAGTTTTCAAGAAACGATACTTGGGAAGTAGCTAAAGCTACAAGATAGGGTTGCGAAGCGAATGCTTCGCAAAACCCCCGCTGTTGCACGATTGCATTGTGTGGCAATAAATTTGGCTTCATAAAAGACTTTTTTATGCCACATGATCCAAGTATATGGCAACTTGAGTAATTTATATCATTTCATTTGGTTATATCGATTGTTTTCGGATTTTTGTCCCATGAGTAACCAAATAAGTTGTAAAAAAGAATTTTTTGATTTTATACATGCCTTGCAAGATGAAATTTGCGAAGCACTGCTTGCCGAAGATCAGGAAGCTAGCCTGATTGAAGATGATTGGCAACATCCCGAAGGTGGGGGAGGCAAAACCCGCGTTATCCGAGGAAGAGGTGTTTTTGAAAACGGCGGTGTAAATACCTCTGCGGTATCGGGTACTTTGCCACCGGCAATGATGGCCTATCTAAAAACGAAACACAATAGCTTTTATGCCTGTGGTATATCACTGATCCTCCACCCGTTGAATCCTTTTATACCAACGGTGCATGCCAATTTTCGCTATTTTGAACTGTATGACAATAACAACGAACTGGCTGATTGCTGGTTTGGAGGCGGTGTCGATTTAACGCCCTATTACCTGTTTGAAGAAGATGTGAAATATTTTCACCAGAAACTTTTGTCGGTTTGCGATGCTTTTGATACTGCGTTTTACCCAAAATATAAAAAGGCCTGTGATGATTATTTCTATAACCACCACCGAAGCGAAGCCAGAGGGGTTGGTGGGTTGTTTTTTGACCACCTCAGGGGGAATGGCAAACAGGATAGCACTTATTGGTTTGATTTTGTAAAAGCTTGTGGCCATGCATTTTTGGATTCTTATCTCCCTATTGTGAGCAACAGGAAACGCATGTCATATACCAGTGAACACAAAAAATGGCAGGAAATCAGGAGGGGGCGCTATGTTGAATTCAATTTGATACACGACAAAGGCACTTTGTTTGGCTTAAATACTAAAGGCAGGATTGAATCTGTTTTGATAAGCATGCCTGCTACTGTAAAGTGGGAATACAACTACCAGCCGAAACCCGGCAGCAAAGAAGAAAAACTATTGGACGTTTTGAGAAATCCGAAGGATTGGGTTTAATTAGCTGTTACTGCAAGGCAGTAGCTAAAGCTACAAGATAGTGTTGCGAAGCGAATGCTTCGCAAAGCAAGATATTTCGTAAAACATTTTCCTGCTTACATATTCCTCCTATACTGCCCACCAACTTCAAACAAAGCACGTGTTATCTGGCCCAGTGAAGCGTACTTAACGGCGTCCATCAAGGCTTCGAATACATTTTTATTGTGGGTGGCAGCCTCCTGTAGTTTCTTCAATTCGTTGGGTGCTTCATCGGCCCATGTTTTTTGCAATTGCTCCAGCATGCCAATCTGGTATTCCTTTTCCTGAGGGGTTGCGCGGATTACTTCGCCGGGTGTTACCGTTGGAGAACCCTTGCTCGATAAAAAGGTGTTTACGCCCATGATGGGCAGTTTGCCTGAATGTTTGAGGGTTTCGTAATAAAGTGATTCCTCCTGTATCTTGCCGCGCTGGTACATGGTTTCCATAGCGCCCAAAACCCCGCCACGTTCGGTAATGCGGTCAAATTCGGACATCACAGCCTCTTCAACCAATTCTGTTAATTCTTCAATGATGAATGCCCCTTGCAGCGGATTCTGGTTTTTGGCCAAACCCAGCTCGTGGTTGATGATCATTTGTATGGCCATGGCACGGCGCACCGAGTCTTCGGTTGGGGTGGTGATGGCCTCATCATAAGCATTGGTATGTAATGAGTTGCAATTGTCGTAGATAGCATACAAAGCTTGCAGGGTGGTGCGGATATCATTAAAATCAATTTCCTGGGCATGCAGCGACCGCCCGGAAGTTTGGATATGGTATTTCAATTTTTGCGAGCGTTCATTGCCGCCATATTTATTTTTCATGGCTTTGGCCCAAATAAGCCGGGCTACCCGGCCAATGACCGAAAACTCAGGATCGATGCCGTTGGAAAAGAAAAAGGATAAGTTGGGGGCAAAATCATCAATATGCATGCCACGCGACAGGTAATATTCCACATAAGTGAAGCCATTGGCCAGTGTGAAGGCCAGTTGCGAGACCGGATTGGCACCGGCTTCTGCAATATGATAACCCGAAATGGAAACCGAATAAAAGTTACGCACCTTGTTGGTGATGAAGTATTCTTGCACATCGCCCATGAGCTTGAGGGAAAAATCGGTAGAAAAAATACAGGTGTTTTGGGCCTGGTCTTCTTTCAAAATATCGGCCTGCACCGTACCACGTACTTTGGTAATGGTATCAGCCTTAATGCGTTCGTAAACATCTTTTGGTAAAACCATATCCCCTGTAACGCCCAGCAGGAAAAGCCCAAGACCGTCATTTCCTACTGGAAGTTTGCCTTGATATTCAGGGCGTTTTGTGCCTTTTTGACGGTATATCTCCGCAATTAGCATCTCTACTTCTGCTTCCAGTCCGTTTTCTTTGATATACAATTCGCACTGCTGATCAATGGCGGCATTCAGGAAAAAGCCTACCAATGTAGGGGCCGGCCCATTGATGGTCATGCTTACACTGGTTTTGGGATCGGCCAGGTTAAAACCTGAATAGAGTTTTTTGGCGTCATCCAGGCAGGCGATAGAAACGCCGGAATTGCCTATTTTGCCATAGATATCAGGCCTGCGGTCGGGGTCTTCGCCATACAGGGTAACCGAGTCGAAAGCTGTGGAGAGCCTTCGGGCCGGCATATTGAGCGAAACATAATGGAAGCGCCTGTTGGTGCGCTCGGGGCCACCTTCACCGGCAAACATGCGGGTGGGGTCTTCCTCCTCGCGTTTGAAAGGGAACACGCCGGCTGCATAAGGAAACTCGCCAGGCACATTTTCGCGCAGCGACCAGCGCACTATTTCTCCCCAGGCACGGAAGGGCGGCATCGAAACCTTGGGGATTTTCAAATGCGAAAGCGATTCCGTATGGGTAGCTATCTTGATTTCCTTGTCGCGCACCCTAAAAATGTAATGCTCATCTTTGTAGCTTTTTTTCTTTTGCTCCCAGCCTTCAATTGTCTTTAAGGTGGTGGGATCAAGCCTTTGCTGGGCATCCTGCACCATGCTTTCAAGCACTGAAAAAATATTTTCGTATTTTTTATCACCAAGCATCTCCAGGGTTTCGCGCAGGCTTTGGTATGCCTGTGCCAGCTTGCTTTGTTTTTCGGCCCATTCATTGTAATTGCGCACCGTGTCAGCAATTTCGGATAGGTAGCGCACCCGTTTGGGTGGGATGATGAATAACTTTTCCGACATTTCGAAAGGCTTGTCCATGGAAGTATCGAATGACACACCGGTTTTTTCCTTGATCTTTTCCAATAAAGCCAGGTAAAGTGCATTCACCCCGGGATCGTTAAACTGGGAAGCGATGGTACCAAAAACAGGCATTTCTTCGGGGTCAGTATCAAATAATAAATGGTTGCGCTGGTATTGTTTTTTCACATCGCGCAAAGCATCCATGGCACCGCGCTTGTCGAATTTATTGAGGGCGATCAGGTCGGCAAAGTCGAGCATATCAATCTTTTCCAGCTGTGTGGCCGCGCCGTATTCGGGGGTCATCACATATAGCGACAGGTCGCTGTGGTCGATAATCTCGGTATCGCTTTGGCCAATGCCTGAAGTTTCGAGGATAACCAAATCAAAGCCGGCGGCTTGCAGGATAATCTCGGCATCTTTAACATATTTCGACATGGCGAGGTTGGATTGCCGTGTGGCCAATGAGCGCATAAAAACCCGCGGGTTGTCGATGGCATTCATCCGGATGCGGTCGCCCAGCAAAGCGCCACCGGTGCGGCGTTTTGAGGGGTCAACAGAAACAATGGCAATGGTTTTATCAGTTTGATCCTGTACAAAACGCCTGACGATTTCGTCCACCATGCTCGACTTTCCGGAGCCGCCCGTACCTGTGATGCCCAGTACGGGAGCTTTTTTCTTGATGGTGGCAGGCAAGCTGTCGATAAATTCCCTTACTGATTCAGGATGGTTTTCAGCGGCCGAAATCAATTGTGCAATGGCTTTGTAGTCTCTTTGTTTTATTTTTTTTAAGTCAGGTTTGATATCTTTCCCGAGTGGGAAATCGGCTTTTTGCAGCAAATCGTTGATCATACCTTGCAGGCCCATGGTGCGGCCATCGTCGGGCGAATAAATGCGGGTGATGCCATAATCGTGCAGCTCTTTTACTTCATCGGGCAATATAACCCCGCCGCCGCCGCCAAATATGCGGATGTGTCCGCTGCCTGCTTCTTTGAGTAAATCATACATATATTTAAAATACTCAATATGTCCACCTTGATAGGAAGTGATGGCAATGGCCTGCACATCTTCCTGTATGGCAGTATCCACAATTTCGCCAACGGAGCGGTTGTGCCCCAGGTGGATTACTTCTGCCCCGCTTCCCTGAATAATGCGGCGCATCACATTGATGGCGGCATCATGCCCATCATAAAGGGAGGCAGCTGTGACAATACGAATCGGGTTTTTAAGCTTATAAGGTGCTGTTTGTTTTGGCTTTTTCATGCATCAACAATTTGGGTTAGCCCACAAAGATAGGGTTTCCCTCTTTTTAATGAAATAGTATTGGCGACGAATCTGTTGTTAATTGGTTCACAAAGTAAGCGGATGACAAAGTTATAGCAGACAGACATATTATTTGAACCTCAATCAGCTATAAAGATGTATTTGGCACACTTGTATAAAAAGTTTACCTTTGAAGGTGAAATACACCAGGTCATGCCCATTCAAAAAGTCACATATGGTACAAAATCGGAATCAAAGGCCGAAAGCCTGAAGCAAAACCTTGCCCGTACCCCCGAAGAAAGGTTCAGGCTGTTTATTGAACTGTCGGCACTTTACCTGAGTTTGTATCCTGATGTGCCGGCCAAAAGGGATAATAATTTTCATATCTATCCAAATGAACGTTAATCAGGTTTTGCCTCTGTCAGCTGCTGAGCTGAATGAAGTTATTGAGCAGTTTATCAGGGAATCAGCCTCCCAAAATGTGCGCATGATTCTTGTTGGCGGCGGTGCAGTAAATTTTCATGGTGTACAGCGCCATTCAGCTGATGTTGATTTCTGGATTGAAACTACTGAGGATAACCTCGCCCGCTTAAAAAATGCCATTTGGCAAATGGGCTATAAAATTGATGCTTTTCCTGAGGCTGTTTTTGAAAAGAAACAAAACATCAGTATCCACATTAGCCCTGTTTTTAAAATTGAACTTATCACACACTTAAATTTCGGACTTTCTTTTGAAGATGCTCTTAAACGGTCAGAAACTACTTATATCAAAGGGAGTCCGGAGGCAAAATTCAAGGTGCTGAATTTTGAGGATCTAATCGAATCCAAGCTAAAATCGGGACGGCCAAAGGATTATTATGATGTTTTGAGCCTCAGGGAAGTGAAGGAGCAACACAATCCTGAATGAGTCCGGTCTAAAGCACTTTTCATTACGATTCATTGGTAAACAGAAACTGCCACTGTAGCGCGAGTCCTCTTGCGTGGCAAATATGGGCAGTTATAAAATCGGAAAGTATTCGTCTTCTTTTTTCGTTACTACACATTACAATCGCGCGGTATCAGAGTGGTTGGTTCTTTGTTACCACGCGATAGCGGAGAATTATCATAAACATTGCAAAATGCGTTTTGAAACGAAAATAAACATAATATTATTCGTTTTGAAACGAAAATAGTCTATATTTGCACGCTTATGATAGATAGAATTTTACGAGAACAGCTGGTATCTGGCCTTCATGCTCCAAAGACGCAGATAGTTTTTGGTGCCAGGCAAATTGGCAAAACAACCCTATTGGAATCTGTTTTTGAGCAATATGAAGGTAAAAAGCTTTGGCTGAGTGCTGATGATGCCGACGTGAGGGAGTTGCTTCTTCATGCAAACAGCACCAGGCTAAAACAATTGTTCGGAACCTACAATTTATTGGTAATTGATGAAGTTCAACGGATTGAAAACGCAGGTCTGTTACTCAAGCTCATGGCGGATCAATTAAAGACGCTCCATGTGATGGCTACCGGATCAAGTGCTTTTGAATTGCGTGATAAAATAAGTGAAAGCATGGCCGGAAGGGCAAACGAGTACAGGCTGTTTCCTTTTTGGATGCAAGAGCTGGTTGATCATACCAATATATTTGAAGAAAAGCGGCTTCTGGAACACCGGATGATCTATGGATATTATCCGGAGGTGGTCAATAATCCGGGGCAGGAAAAAAAAATACTTCAACAAATTTGTGACAGTAACCTTTACAAAGATATTTATACCCTAACCCAAGTAAAGAAACCGTATCTATTGGAAAAAATATTGCAGGCCATCGCCCTGCAACTGGGAAGTGAAGTGAGCTTCAACGAGTTGAGCAGACTTGTAGGTGCTGATAAAGAAACAGTTGAGCGATATATATTCCACTTGGAGCAGGCATTTGTCATCTATAGATTGCCCTCTTTTAGCAGAAATGTCCGGAATGAGATCAATAAAGGGCGCAAGATTTATTTTTTCGACAATGGCATACGCAACAGCATCATCAATAATTTTTCTCCGCTAAACCTGCGCACCGACAAAGGCGCTTTGTGGGAAAACTTCCTGATGTCGGAACGTCTGAAAAAAATATCCTATGGCCAATTGTATTGCAACCGTTATTTTTGGCGCACACGACAGCAGCAGGAAATCGACTATATCGAAGATTATGATGGCGTACTTCATGCCTTTGAGTTCAAATACGGCCCGGAATCGCGCAGCAAGCTACCCCTTACTTTTTCAAAAGCTTATCCCAAACATGCTTTTTCAGTGGTTGATACTAAAAATTATGAAGCGTTTGTGATGGGATATGGCCCCTCATATTTTCAATAATTGAGCCCACTACGAAAAGTGTTTTCAATCTTAAAAAGCCCCGCTCCCGCGCGATTGTATCGCGTGGCGGACCTAAAATGGTTATGGAATAATACTGATTAAGCTATAGTCGTTGCCACGCGATTGTATGCGAGGTAAGGAAACCAATAAAACATCTTCTCTTTTTAATTCGCTAAAATAGAAGAACTTGCCGCGATATAGGACTTGCACGATAGCAATGCTATATCTGAGCATAATTAAAAAAGTCATACGCTGATTAGCTTCCCACGTAGCAGGGCAGGAAGCCGAAGGAGTACAATTATACTTGAATAGTTTCAATCATAATTGAAATAAAAAGTATATTTGCTCAAAATTTCAATCATGAATTACGAGAAGATTAAAACTTTCAACGAGTATAAGAAGCCTTATATCAGCAGGTCATCACTGATCGGCCGCGTTAAACCCTATATCGGTAAAGATATCATAAAAGTTTTTACCGGACAGCGACGGGTCGGTAAAAGTTATTTGCTTTTCCAGATCGGTGAGCTCATCCTTGAAACTAGGCCACAGGCCAATATTATTTATATCAATATGGAGTTGGCCGAGTTCGACTTTATCCGAAACCACAGCGACTTGCTTGCTTATGTTGAAACCCGACTCAGCAGCGAGCATGATTACCTGTTTGTGGATGAGATACAGGACATTGCCCAATTTGAGAAAGCACTGCGCAGTCTTCTGGCGCGTGGCGGCATTGATATTTATTGCACCGGCAGCAATGCGGAATTATTGTCAGGTGATATTGCAGGCTATTTGAGCGGCAGAAGCATCGAGATTGAAATTTATAGCCTGAGTTATCCCGAATTTCTCCTGTTTCACAATTTAGAGGACTCAAACGAGACCTTTCTCAAATACCTCCGCTACGGTGGCTTGCCTTACCTGATACACCTCAGCCTTGAAGACACAATCATTTATGAATACCTCAAAAACATTTATGCAAGCATACTTTACAAAGATGTGGTAAACCGCTACAATGTCAGAAACATGCGTTTTCTCGAACAGCTTGTCAGATTCCTGGCTGACAATACCGGCAGAATTTTTTCTGCCAAACGCATCAGCGATTACCTGAAATCGCAGCGGACCAACATCTCTGTTCAGGTAGTGTTAAACTATCTTGACTTCCTTGTAAAGAGTTATATGATTATTCGCATTGGCCGGAAAGATATCAAAGGACGAAAAATATTCGAAACAGGAGAAAAATACTATTTTGAAGACATTGGACTAAGAAACGCCATTATTGGTTTCAGACAGGCTGACATCTCACAAATTCTCGAGAATATCGTTTTCAAAAACCTGCAAATCAAGGGTTATCAAGTTACAGTTGGTAACTATGACAATTATGAGATCGATTTTGTAGCTGAAAAGCCCAACGAAAAAAAATACATTCAGGTGACCTATACAATGAAGGATGAGAAAACGATCTTACGCGAAACAGAAACCCTGCTCAAAATAAAAGATAACTATCCGAAGTATATCATCAGCATGGACGAACTCCCTGTTTCGAATATCGAAGGGATTATTCAGATGAATATCCGCACATTTTTGACGGCTGGTGATATATGAGGATGAAGCCCCAACTCCCGCGCGATTGTATCGCTTGGTGAACCTAAAATGGTTATGCAACAATACTGATTAAGTTATAGTCGTTGCCACGCGATACAATCGCGAGGTAGCGGAAGTTAATCAAACACCCTTCCCCACATCAATCTGAATATTGACATGAATGCCCGGCTGGGTATTTTGAAAATTGAATACTCCTTTTACGGATTGTACCCGGCTGATAATATTTTTCACCCCCATGCGGGTATCGTTCTTTTGCATGGCCTTTTCCAGGTCGAAACCGATGCCATTGTCAAAATAATCGAGATAAAGGCGGTTGTGTTTTTGCTGAAGTTCAATGCGCACCCTATCAGCATTGGCATGCTTGATGGTGTTGTTGATCAATTCGGTGATAATACGGTAGAGGGTAAGGGACAGGGTTGTGGAGGGCTGCAGTTTGTCAGGATGATGCTGAAAATCAATACGCAAAATATTGGTGGCATTGATGGCGTCGCAAAAGGACTGTATGGAACGGATCAAACCATAGTCGGTAATTATTTTGGGTGTGATGTTGTTGGCGATGTTGCGGGCATTGTCAACGGCTTCATCAATCAGTTGGTTGATATAAGCAATTTGTTCTTCCCTTTCGTGTTGGCTGATTTGCTCTGTATCCAATTCGTTTACATACAGCTTGATAGTAGATAGTAACGGACCTAAACCGTCATGGATTTCTGTTGCAAAACGGCTGCGTTCTGTTTCTTCGGTTTCGATGATGGCCGTCATAATCTTTTTCTCCACTTCTTTGCGGTCGGCAATGTTGCGCGAAACACAGATGATATAAGGCTCCTCTTCAATTACAATGCGTCGGCAATTGATTTCAACCGGAAATTTTCCACCATGACTATTCAAGTGTTCTGATTCAAAAATATAAGAGCCGGTTTGCCTGATTTTATTGAGGTGTTCCATTGCTCCGGCGGCAAGTGGGTCAGCTTTAATTTCACTGAAATGTTTGCTTAGCAAGTCTTCGCGGCCATAGCCCAGGTTTTCGCATGCTGATTGGTTTACTTCAACAATTTTGCCGGCCATATTCAACACAAAAATCTGATCGGAGCTGCTGTTGAATAAGATGCGGTAGCGGTTGTCCAGCACACGGTTTATTCTTTCGGCTTTGCGCAGCCTTTTCAGGATGGAGCGTATAAGCAGCGTTCCGGTAAGAATCAGTACCGAAACCACAAAGCCGGCCAGTGGCGGAATGTAGGAGCTTACAACCAAATCCGAAATACCGGCGATATGCAATAGTTGGAAAACATTTTCCATGGCCATCAACAGCATGGCAGCTGCAATAAAAACCCAGGCAATACGACGGTTCGAAGCATTTACATAGGTCATTACCACAGCAAAAGTGGCAATGCGTATAAGCATGGAAAGGCTTATGAGAACAATTGAGATCACAGTTAAACCCGATTGTTTTGTTTTATTTCGCTCAAAGCCTTTTGGAAAATGGGGTCAATTTGGTGATAAATGGGATAAAAGCCTTCGTCATCAAAAACATTGCGGCCCAAAAATGCTTTAAAAAGGGTAATGATATGCTCCTTGCTGTAAGCAATTTCATCGGCAGTGGCGGTGACGCCTTTTTCAGTAAGCCAGTCAACCATTTTATTAAATTCGTTTGCATTCACCCTGAAATTACGATTGAAATCCGCAAAGTTCCCGTAAGCATTCAAGGCCGGTCTGTTGCGGTCGGCATAGTCGAATGCATATTGAAATACCAGGCCACGATTGGCTATGCGATTGAAATATACCAGGTTGGTATCACCAGCCATGGGAACAAAAATATCTGGCATAATACCGCCGCCGCCATAGACTATTTTACCTCCGGGGGTTTCAAACTTCAGGGAATCGGCCAGCGGAATGCTGTCTTCTTCCATCATTTCGCCATTGATATATCTGTCAAAGGGCTCGTGGTGATAGGATTCGAAATCGCCATCATAAGGTTTTTGAATAGATCTTCCTGTGGGGGTATAGTAGCGCGAAACAGTGAGCCTGATGGCTGATCCATCGCCCATTGTAAGTTGTTCCTGCACCAGGCCTTTGCCAAATGAACGCCGTCCGATTATCGTTCCCCTGTCGTTATCCTGCAAAGCACCGGCTACAATTTCGCTGGCCGAGGCCGAGCCTTCATCAATCAATACGAAAACCTCAGCTTCTTCGAGCAAGCCTTTTTTTGAGGCAAATGCAAACTGACGGGGCCGGCTTTTGCCCTCGGTGTAAACAATGAGTTTTCCGTTTTCTAAAAATTCATCGGCTATGTCGGTGGCTGCTTTCAGGTATCCTCCTGAATTGCCACGCAAATCCAGGATTAACTTTTCCATACCCTGCTGCTTGAGTTTTCGGGCAGCTTCCAGAAATTCATTATAGGTAGTGGCCGAAAATTTATTCAATTTGATATAACCAATTTCCTCGTCGGGCATATAAGCAATATCAAGGCTATAAGTAGGTATTACATCACGGGTGATGGTGAATGGAATCAATCCTTCAACGCCCCGGCGGAAAATATCAACGCGCACCTGTGTGCCCCGCTTGCCTTTGAGTTTGCTCATGGCATCGCGGTTTGTAACACTTACACCTGCAACCAGGCTATCATCAATATTCACGATTCTGTCGCCGGGCATAATGCCAACCCGTTCGCTTGGCCCACCCTTCAGTGGGTTGATTACGGTGATGGTATCATGCTCTATTCGAAACGAAACCCCAATGCCTTCAAAACTACCCAACAAGGGGTCGTTCATTTCGTTAAATTCTTCAGCTGTAATATATTGGCTGTGGGGGTCAAGTTTTTCGAGCATGGCCGAAATGGCCAGTTTTTCAAGTTCAGGCACATCTACTTCATCTACATAATCGCGTTGGATGTACCGAAATATGTGATCAAGCTTCCCGCTTTTATGGGAAGGCATATTGAAAATTGCCGCTGGCTGTCCGTTTAGTCTACTCAGGCGATAGCCCAGGTAAACACCTGATGCAAGCACCACCGAAAGGATAATGGGAAGGTATAGATTTATTTTTTTTTTCATCGGATTATTCATAGTAATAGAAACAAACTGAATGCGGAAATTATCGGCACAAAATTAGCATATTTTTCACGACCCTTTTTGTCAATGCTTTTGGACTTGGTTAGTAATGAATTAGCTTAATGATTTTTAACAAAAGAAAGGCTGTTTGGTTTCGGGCAGAAGGTAAAAAATCCCCGGCCAGAAGCTTAGCTTGCCGGGGATTTTTTTTCCAATCAATTACTAATGG
>CAYTUA010000063.1:0-5521 GCA_964440855.1 uncultured Lentimicrobiaceae bacterium | reverse complement strand
TAAAAAAAAATTGAAATTACACCCTTTTTTAAAAAAAATTGCTTATGTGTAAAAAAATGCCTTCTTTTACTGTGTAAAACAATGAACCAATTTTGTTAAATTTAATCCTTGAACGTATGAAAAAACAACTACTATTTATTTGTTCCCTATTGATGGCCGCGGGATTGCTTGTTGCGCAAACCCCTTTTCAATTGCAAAAGCAAGACCCCTATTACAAACAAATAAAACTGGTTAAACCGCTGCCCATGATTGAGTATGCCGCTGTTTACCAGGAAGCAAACCCGTTTGTTGCGGCAAACCGCGATGCAGAAGAATGGATTGGCCTGACACGTTACGACCTGCAATCGAACTACTCCATGGCCCAACGTATTTACCTGCACCCCGATAATACTATTGGTGCCACTTTTACCTGGGGCATGGACGACCCTGGATTCGCAGCAAGAGGCACGGGCTACAACTATCATGATGGCAGCAGCTGGGGGCCTATGCCCGCAGAGCCTCTCGAGTCGGTAAGAACCGGATGGCCTTCCTATGCACCATATGGTGAAAATGGCGAAGTGGTGGTATCGCATTTCTTTTCAGCCGCTAATTGCTATTCCGTTGTGTCCACCCGCGAAACAAAAGGCGTTGGCGACTGGGTTGAAAACACCCTTACCGGACCTGATCCTTCACCCGGTACTGTATGGCCACGCATGATTACTACAGGCGAGAACAATGATGTGATTCATATTATTGCGCTTACCATGCCGGTAGCCAATGGCGGTGTTGAATATGAAGGTCAGGATGGAGCAATTACCTACAGTCGTTCATCCGATGGCGGTGAAACATGGGAAATACAGCATGAAATACTACCGGGTATGGGTGCTGATGATTTTACTGGTTTTTCAGCTGATACCTACGACTGGGCTCCTGCTGTGGGTGATGTACTGGCCTTTTCGGTGAGCGTAGGCCGCACAGATGGTTTTGTGATGAAATCGGAAGACGGCGGTGATACCTGGGAGAAAATCATTTTCTACGAAAGCCTTGGAAACTTCCTCGACCCGAATATTGAAACCGGTGATTTTGGTGGCACGGATGGATACCAGTCTGTTGTGATTGATGACAATGGCATGGTACACGTTGCTGTTGGCCGCCAGGTGCACAGTGCCCCCGGTGACGGTAGTTTTTATTACTATCCGGCCTCAAACGGTTTGCTGTATTGGAACGAAAACATGCCACCCATGGATACGACCATTGTCACCAGCCAAATACTGGAGCCTGCTGGCTTTGTACCCGATGCTTATTTATTGGCTGAAGTATATGACAATGGGGAGGAAATGCTTGAGTTGGCACCACCTAACTATTATGCATCGCTTACCTCCATGCCTGAGCTGGTGTTTGACCATGAGCTGAAAATACTCTATTGTTTTTATTCGGCAATTACACTGGGTTACGACAATGGTGAATTAAACTACCGCCATATCTGGTACCGCTTTTCGGATGACTATGGCCAAACATGGAGCCCCTATACCGATTTGAACGACAACTTCCTGAACCTGTTCAGCGAAAATGTGTACCCATCCGTGTCGCCCACGGTGAATGAATATGTGCACATGATTTATCAAACGGACAACACACCCGGCGGGGCAGTCCGTGGTGAGAACCATCCTTATCAGGATAACAACATCACTTATCTCAGCATGGGAACTGTTACAGGTATTAGTGAAGCACAGGCAAGCCTTGTTGGCCTGGAACAGCTGTATCCCAATCCGGCCAGCCATACACTCCATGCCGTTGTAAATGTTGACAAGGCAGTGGAAGCCCGGATAAGCCTGGTGAACCTGCTGGGACAGGAAGTTTTAACAGATACCAGGTATTTGGGTTATGCCGGTGCCCATTTGTTGAAAATGAATGTTGCTGATTTGCAAGCCGGTGTTTATTTTGTGCATGTTAAAGCAGGAAATAGCAGCATAGCCCGTAAGTTTATTGTTGAATAGACTTTACTTTTCATTTAAAAAAAAAGCCGACAGCAATGCCGGCTTTTTTTTTGAAAAAAATTTCGTCCCGAAACTATTGGACCACGAGTTTGCGGGTTTCTTTGTAACCATCTACAACAAGGCTGTAAAAATAAATGCCGCTTTGCAACTGGCTCACATCCACTTTTATTTGGTTCATTCCTAAAGCCATTGCAGACAATTTTTCGTTGTAAACCAGTTGACCGGCAAGATTGTACAGGCTGATACTGGCATCATTTGAGCGGCGGTTCAGGTTGATATCTATTTGAACAGATTGCCCACTTGCCGGATTGGGATAAGCACCAAGCAAATTGGAGATGGGATTGCTGTGGTTTTCGACACCCAACAATACGCCCACTTTTACAGCATAAATCTGATTTTCCTGATAAGGATGGTCTTCGCTGAAAGCGAGGCCTTGCGTAACATCTGCCATATAAGTAAGGAAGAAATGCCCGTCATAAGCCCGTGAAGAGGCAGTAGGGAAAATACCTTCATCAAACAAGTGAATAAAACCATCCATCAAGTCGTCATCAATCAGGTACCAGGTACCATAAATACCATCTTTATAGGTGGCAAAAATGCTCCTGTAATAAAATACATCATTCCAGCGTGTTTCGTTCACCGTAGAAAAGAAGATACCAATACTACCATGATCGTCAATGGCGATGGTAGGCATGGTGGCCAATCCGGGTGAGCGGTAGGATACGAGGTCTTCCACCCCAAACTGATCGAGGTTGACGCTGCCATCGCCATCTACATCGGGGGTCCAGCCGGCCAGCATGCCATGTTCGAACAAATGTTCGGGTTCCAATGTATAAAGCGGTCCATTGGGATGTTCGGGCAGGGGTCCCATGGTTTCATTCCAATAGCCGATGCCATTCACAAAGGGGAACCAGGTCCAACCCATACCTACCTCTGATTTGATATAACGTACAGTGCCCCATACAACATGCACATTACCATCGTTGTCGATGGCGATATTCCCGGAATTGTCAACCAGGTAAGTTGTATCGAAGAGTGCATTTTCAAAATCGGCTTGCGCTTCCGGGAAAGGGTGTTCAAACACCACATGTTTTTCCCAGTTTTCGCCATTGTCATCTGATTTGATAAAGAAAAGGTCGTAAAAAGCATCGGCAAACAAAAAGGCGATGGTGTTGCCATTGCTGGCAGCTGTATAATCATCGGCTGAAATACCATAATAATAGTCTTCGCTCAGCACAAGGGGTACATCTGACCATTCGGCCCATGTTTCGCCTCCATCGGTTGAGCGGGTAAAAAACAAGTAGGAGTCGAGGGTGGTGGCATCCTGTTCGGCGGCAATTAAATTGATGTATTGATTGTTTTCGCCTGAAACAACAGCGCGCGGCCAGGTGAGCTCATAGCCATCTGGATTGGGAAAATTGTAATGCGTAATCCAATCGCCTGTGCCTTTATTTTCGCGCACATACATATTGATGCCAAAGGGGGTGCCGCCATGCGAAAAAATGGCTTCACCATTTTCGCCATAAGGCACCAGGCAAGGCCAGCCTGAGCGCACCGGCTCAATACGTCCTTCGTGGGTTTCCCAGTTTGTACCCCCGTCATGGTAAGAATAGCCTGTGCCACGGTCAGGAAAACCGGGGGCACCTGTTACGCCCATGGTAGCAGTGGCTGCTGCTGTGCCATCTGGCCATTGCAGAACGCGGCCACTCAATGAGGCATTGGTCTGCAAATCGTATTGGGTGGTCATAATATGGGTTTCCAGATTATTAATGCCTCTTGTTTGCGTGGTTTGCAACATATTAACAGGAAGCACAAAATCAGCAGGCTCCACAGCTTGCTCCTTTACCAATTTGTTCAGGGTCATTTCAGCAGTCTCTAACAGCCGCGGGTGCTTGGTTTGATGAAAACTGCTCTGACCATAGGTGCACAAACCAATGGATAAAGCGATTGCTAAAAGTAAAAAATGTTTCATGGGAATGGGGTTTTGATTATTACTGATTTAATATATAAGTTCATAGACAAAGATATAAAATTCAGCAAAAGGTTTAAAAATCAAGTAAAATGCTGCAAAAATTAAAGGCTTTTGGGTTTTTGCTGCTGTCCGGGTTTGTCGAAAAGATAGCGGTAGGTGCGGTGCCTTTTGCCAAAATCAGCACCCACTGCTTTGTGTAGCGATTCCATTTTGGGGTTGAAGTCGCCCACCCACGACAATTCTACTTCCTTGTAATGTTTGAATTTGGGCATGTTCATCACATGCTGCATTTCCCAGAAAATACCAGACTCAAGCCCATAGCGTTGATGGGCTGTTTTCACGCCCATGATGGTGATGCGGGCCCGGTTGATGCGTTTTGTCTTTAATAAGAAAAACAGTTTTATTTTATTGATCCAATGCAGCTTACCCTTCATTGGCTTGAGTACCTGGTTCACATCGGGCAGCATGACCAAAAAAGCAACCGGTTCATCATTGTGATAAACAAACCACACAAATTCTTCTGCCAGAAAAGGTCTTGCCTGTTCAAACTCTGATTTGATGGTTTCGAGGTTCAGCGGGGTAAAATTGTTGTGGTGTTGCCAGGCATCATCATATATTTCTTTGATGTGATTCAGGTATTTGTCCTTGTGTTTTAATTCAAAATGTTGCCAGCTGTAGCCCGGTTTTTTTCTGATCCACTCGGCAATTTTCCAGAAGCGTTCCGGAAAAGGTTTCAGGAGGCTCAGGTGGTTTGTAACCTGCTCAAAATAAACTGTAAAACCGTATTCCTGAAAAAATTTTTCGTAATAAGGATGGTTGTAGGGCATGCCAAAACTGGGGTGGGTGAAGCCTTCGACCAGGAGTCCCCAGAAATTATCGTTTTCACCAAAATTAATGGGGCCGTCCATGGCCTCCATGCCGCGTTCCTTCAGCCAAAGCTTGCAGGTGTCGAACAACATAAAGGCCGCTTCTTTGTTGTCAACGCACTCAAAAAAGCCCATACCACCGGTAGGCTGCTCATAGCCAAAAGCTTTTTTTTGGTTGATAAATGCTGCAACCCGTCCAATTACTTCACCTTCATTGTTTTGTAGCAGCCACCGGGCTATTTCCCCATGTTGGAAAAAGCTATTTTTCGCCGGATCGAATACAGCTTCAACCATATTGTCCAAAGGGCATACCCAAGCAGGGTCGTCTTTGTATAGCTGGCGCGGAAGGTCGAGAAATTGTTTGACTGATTGCTTGTTTAGTACTGGTATTGTTTTCATGATGGACTTGAGGTTTGGCTAGATCAAAGATAAAGGAAACAAAAGGTCGGGCAAAGTTGCAAAGAGGTTTTTTTGTTAAAATTTGATAAAGTGTTCGTTTTGCTCAGTGTAACTGATGTTTCGGATAATCTGTAACATTTCCTAGTTTGTGTTAACTACCATATTATTAATAATTTAATACTGGTGTGTGTATGAATTCTGTAGGTAGATTTATTGTTTTTTGCCCCCAAACCCCTCCAGCAAGTGCGGAAGGGGTTTGGGGGCTATAGTCCGCGCTTCTCGCTCCTAAAGCATTATAAATCAATTTT
>CAYTUA010000062.1:0-13394 GCA_964440855.1 uncultured Lentimicrobiaceae bacterium | reverse complement strand
CCATCGACCCCTTTGATGCCAAGGATTTTGACGATGCACTTTCGTTGCGCAAACTTGAAAATGGCCATTGGGAAGTGGGGGTGCACATTGCCGATGTGTCGCACTATGTGCCCGAAGGCTCAGCCATTGATGTAGAGGCACAGGACCGGGGAACTTCTATTTATCTTGTTGACAGGGTAATACCAATGCTCCCCGAAAGGCTTTCGAACAATTTGTGTTCCCTGCGGCCCCATGAAGATAAATTATGCTTTTCAGCGGTATTTGAAATGAACGAAAACGCTGAGGTGCTCAATGAATGGTTTGGCAAAACCATCATCAATTCAAGCAGAAGGTACACCTATGAGGAAATTCAGGAAATAATCACCGGCAATCCGGGCGATTTCAGCGACGAGGTATTGGTATTGCACAAGCTGGCTTCCCAATTGCGCCAAAAACGCATGGACCATGGCTCCATCAACTTTCATAGCGAAGAAGTGAAGTTTATCCTGGATGAAAATGGCAAGCCGGTGGATACCTTTGTCAAAGTGCAAAATGAAAGCCATATGCTGGTTGAGGATTTTATGCTTTTGGCCAACCGCAAAGTGGCCGAAAAGATTGGTAAACCGGAAGGACGCAAAAAGGTAAAAACCTTCATTTATCGCATCCACGACGAGCCCAACCCCGACAAGCTGAATACTTTTGTGCAGTTTTTGAATAAGCTTGGCTACAATATGAACATCAGTTCGCGCGCCAAGCTGGTGAAATCGTACAACAACCTGTTTGAAGCTGTAGAAGGAAAAGGAGAAAAAACCCTGGTTGAAACCATTGCCATCCGCACCATGGCCAAAGCAGAGTATAGCACGCAGAATATCGGGCATTATGGCCTGGCTTTCCCCTTTTACACGCACTTCACCTCACCCATCCGCCGCTATCCTGATTTGATGGTACACAGGCTGTTGCACAGGTATTTATCCAATGGCAGCTCGGTAAGCGAAGAGGTGTACGAACCCATCTGTAAGCATGCTTCTGAAATGGAAAAAAGGGCTGCTGATATGGAACGCGATTCGGTGAAGTTTAAACAGGCTGAATACCTGTCGGATAAAATCGGCAAGCTGTTTGACGGGCAGATTTCAGGCGTGAGCAAATGGGGTATATTTGTTGAGCTAAAGGACAGTAAATGTGAGGGAATGGTACGTTACAACGAAATTCCTGGAGACTATTTTTATCTTGATGAAGACAATTACCGTGTGATTGGTCAAAGTTCGGGGAAAAGTTTCCGGCTTGGCGATCCGGTTACCATACGGGTGAAAAAAGTGGACCTGACCAAAAAGAAAATGGACTTTGTAATCGTTGACAAGGACCAGGCCAGGAGTTTTTAAGGTACCCTTTTTGAACCATTAAGAATTTAAGGAGAATTATTTGCCAAGCATGTTAATTCTTAATGCCTCAATGGTAATACGATCTTTTTGAACCATTAAGAAATTTGTGAGCCATCGGGCGATGAAACTCTGAATGATCCATATGATTAGCAATATAGTTCTTGTTAAACATTAGCCTGCCAGCTGTGTCATATTTTCTTAATTTTGAAGCCCAAACGAAAGCCCATGGAATTATCCGATTTATCAGCTATTTCGCCTATTGACGGGCGCTACCGTAGCAAGACTTCAGAACTTGATGAGTTTTTTTCAGAATATGCCCTCATCCGTTACCGCTTGCTGGTAGAGGTTGAATATTTTATTGCACTTTGTGAACTGCCTTTGCCACAGCTCAAAAGTATTGACCACAAGCATTTTGATGCCCTACGCGCCTTGTATGAAGAGTTTGAGCTTGAAGACGCACAAGAAATCAAAGCCATTGAAGCAGAAACCAATCACGATGTAAAAGCGGTGGAGTATTACCTCAAGCGCCGCTTTGATGAGATGGAACTGACTGTTTTTAAGGAATTTGTGCATTTCGGGCTTACATCCCAAGACATCAACAACACAGCCATGCCCATATCCATGCGCGAAGCCAACCAGCTGCTGCTTTTGCCTGCCTTGTATGACCTCATTGAGCAGCTCAGAAACCGCGCTTTCGAGTGGAAAGATATATCCATGTTGGCTCGTACCCACGGACAGCCGGCAAGTCCCACAAAACTGGGCAAGGAATTATTCGTCTTTGTTGAACGCATCGAAAACCAACTCACACTTTTAAAGCAACTCCCTTTTTCGGGTAAGTTTGGCGGCGCCACCGGCAATATGAATGCCCACCTGGTTGCCTATCCCCAAATTGATTGGGAAGCCTTCGCCCAAAGCTTTGTGCAAGAAAAGCTGATGTTGCACCGGCAAAAAACCACTACCCAAATTGAGCATTACGACTACTTGGCTGCCTATTTCGACAACCTGAAGCGTATCAATACCATCATGATTGATTTTTGCCGCGACCTTTGGCAATATGTTTCAATGGATTATTTCAAGCAAGCCATCAAGGCTGGTGAAGTAGGCTCATCGGCTATGCCACATAAGGTGAACCCCATTGATTTTGAAAACGCAGAAGGCAACCTGGGCATGGCAAACGCCGTTTTTGAACACCTTAGTGCCAAATTGCCCATCAGCCGTTTGCAACGCGACCTGACAGATTCCACTGTTACACGCAATATTGGCGTACCACTGGCCCACACACTCATTGCCATAAAATCAATGCAAAAAGGTCTCGGTAAATTGATGCTCAATACGGACAAAATTCATGACGACCTGGATCAGAATATGGCTGTTGTGGCCGAAGCCATCCAAACCATTTTACGTCGCGAACAATATGAAGGGGCCTACGAAGTCTTGCGCGACCTGACACGTACCAACAAAAAAATGGATGCACAGACCATCGCAGATTTCATCAACAAGCTTGAGCTGCCTGAGTCAGTAAAACAGGAACTGCGCGCCATCACACCGCATAATTATACCGGCCTCGATTTGCTGAAATAAATACAAAAATGAGAAAATTCTATCGCGTATTGCGCTATATCTTCCCCTACTGGTCGTATGCCCTGTTGAATGTGCTTTTCAATTTGCTGACAATTGTATTTTCACTTTTCTCGCTGGTGCTGCTCATCCCCTTTTTGAATTTGTTGTTTGGCACAGACGAATTGGTTTTGGAAAAGCCTGAATTTGCCTTTTCCATTGATACACTGCGCAAAATGCTTGATTATCATGTAAGCACAATCATCATTGAGCGTGGGCAGGTTGATGCCCTGATAGTGATCTGCATTGTGATTTTGCTGGCATTTTTTCTGCGAAACCTGTCCCGTTTTTTCGCCATGTTTTTTATGTCGAATGTGCGTGTGGGAGCCGTGCAGGATATCCGCAACAACATTTACAAGAAAATACTGATCCTTCCATTGAGTTTTTATAATAAAAACAAGAAAGGTGACATTATTGCCCGCGTTTCTTCCGACGTACAGGAGGTGGAATACTCCATCATGAGCTACCTGGAAATGCTTGTCCGCGACCCGGTCACCATCATTGCCTATTTTATTTTTATGATGAGCATGAGTCCGCAACTCACCTTATTTGTAATTGTTATTTTGCCCATAACGGGTCTGTTAATCGGGCAGATAGGCAGAAGCTTACGGCGCTCCTCAAAAATCGGGCAGGGACGTTTTGCGGGCATGCTCTCCACCATTGAAGAATCTATTTCGGGATTGCGCATCATCAAAGCCTTCAACGCCATTGACTATTCTGATGAAAAATTCAGGCAGCAAAACAGCTTATATGCACGGCTGCTCATCAGCATTTACCGACGTCGCGACCTAAGCTCGCCGCTCAGCGAGTTTTTGTCAGCCACGGTGATTGTGATTGTTTTGTGGTTTGGTGGCCGCATGGTTATTGCTGATCAGCCTGATATTCAGGCGGCTGTCTTTATCACCTACATCGCCATCTTTTCACAAATAATCCCTCCGGCTAAAACCTTTGCCCAAGGTTTCTACAGCATTCAAAAGGGCATGGCTTCGGCAGACCGCATTTTTGAGATTCTTGATGCAGAAGAGGTTATTGAAGAAAAGCACAACGCAAAAGACATTACTGATTTCAAACAGCAAATTGAATACCGTGATGTGGTTTTTAAATATGAAAAGGAGGATGTGCTCAAAAAGGTGAATCTCTCAATTGAGAAAGGCAAAATCATTGCTTTGGTTGGCGAGTCAGGCGGGGGCAAATCAACCATGGTGGACTTGCTGCCACGCTTTTATGATGTTACCCAAGGAGCGATTCTGATTGATGGTGTTGATATCCGTAACTACCGAATTGATCAACTACGTGGCTTAATGGGAATCGTAACGCAGGAAAGCATACTTTTCAATGATAGTGTGTTCAACAACATTGCTTTTGGCGACACAAAGGCCACCCTTGAGCAAGTAACCGAAGCGGCCAAAATAGCCAATGCCCACGCATTTATCATGGAATTGGAAGATGGCTATCATACCACCATTGGCGATCGTGGTTCCAAGTTATCGGGCGGGCAGCGCCAAAGGCTGAGCATAGCCCGCGCAGTTTTGCGCAACCCACCCATTCTGATACTTGATGAAGCGACCTCTGCACTCGATACCGAATCGGAGCGCCTGGTGCAGGACGCCCTTGCCAAGGTGATGAGCAGCCGCACCTCCATTGTGATTGCACACCGGCTTTCGACCATTCAGCATGCCGACGAAATAATAGTGATGCAAAAAGGAAGCATTGCCGAACGGGGCCGCCATGACGACCTGATCGCATTGGGCGGACTTTATAAAAAACTAACTGATATGCAGTCGTTTGGGTAAATTAGCCAGGCAGGTGTATAAAACATCTCTTGTTTACAGTATATTAACCAAATGAAACTGCTGTACCATTATGCAACTTTAGAAGTATTGGTAAAATTCCAGTCTTTCTCTCAACAAGATTTTATTGTAATAAACGCAAAAGGCTATGATAAATAGATTACCTTTGCCGGTTCAATTTTAATTATTTTTATGCCTAATTTTCAAGAACTTGGCCTGAATCCAGACCTCCAAAAAGCAGTGGAAGCCTTGGGATTCGTCGAGCCAATGCCTGTTCAAGCTGCCGTAATCCCCATTTTGCTCGAAAAACCTACCGATTTAGTTGGCCTTGCCCAAACCGGAACAGGAAAGACCGCTGCATTTGGATTACCCGTTTTGCAGCATATTAATCCTGCTTTGCGTCAAACACAAGCCGTTATCCTTTGTCCTACCCGTGAGCTGTGTATGCAAATCACGCGCGACCTTGTAAGTTTCGCGCAATTTATGCCCACCATCAAAGTTGTCCCCATCTATGGCGGGGCTTCCATTGAGGTGCAGATGAAACAATTGTACGATAAGCCTCAGATTATTGTAGCCACGCCGGGCCGCATGAATGATATGATCCGCCGCAAAAAGGCTGATCTTTCCTATGTGAAATGGGCTGTGCTGGACGAAGCTGACGAAATGCTCGACATGGGCTTTCAGGAAGATGTGGATACCATCCTTCAGGAAATGCCGGAAGAAAAGCACACCTTGCTCTTTTCGGCCACCATGCCTGATCAAGTTGAGCGCATCCTGACCAAATACATGAAAAATCCGGTGATAAAATCGGTTGGCGAGCGCAATGCCGGAACTGTAAATGTAAAACACATTTACTATTTGGTACGTGCACACGACCGCTACCTGGCACTCAAACGCATTGCCGATTACAACCCACGCATCTATGCCATTGTTTTTTGCCGCACACGCCGCGAAACAGCAGAAATTGCCGATTCGCTTATTCGCGATGGATACAATGCTGATGCTCTGCATGGCGATCTGTCGCAGGGGCAACGCGACCATGTGATGAACCGCTTCCGCAGCCGCAACCTGCAAATGCTTGTTGCAACAGATGTTGCTGCCCGAGGCTTGGACGTGAACGACCTAACCCATGTGATCAACTACAACCTGCCCGACGAAGCCGAAACCTATATCCACCGTAGCGGCCGTACCGGGCGTGCGGATAAAAGTGGTATTTGCATCAGCATCATCAACCTGAAAGAAAAAGGCAAGATTAAGCAAATTGCCAAAATGGTGGGACAGGATTTCGCAAAAGCCAAAACTCCTACCGGTGTGCAAGTATGCGAAAAACAACTATTCCATCAAATAGACAGTATGGAAAAGGTGGATTTGAAAAACGAAGAAATTGACTCCTTCTTGCCAGTGATTTACCGCAAACTGGAATCGATGGATCGTGAGGAGATTATCAAACGCTTTGTTTCGCTTGAATTTAACCGCTTTCTGGATTATTATCGTGATGCCCAGGATCTGAATGTGGATGACAGCAAAAGTTTCGACAGGGCCGAAAAAGGCTACAAGCGCGACAAGTCAGACCATGCAGGCAGCAGGGAACGCTCTGGAGGCAAAGGCCGCTCAGGTGGTAATGAAGCCGGTTACAGCCGCCTATTTTTCAGCGTTGGCCGCAAAGACAGCATGGCCCCTCCCAGCCTGATTGGCTTGGTGAATGAGGTGACTCGCTCACGCGATGTTAAAATTGGACGCATCGATATTATGGATAATTTTTCTTTCCTTGATATTGATACAAATTCTGTTGACTTGGTGCTCTCAGCCTTTGGCAATCAGCGCCTGAATAAGAGCGGTGTGCGGGTTGAGCCTGCCGGTCCGCGGGAGGAATCCTCAGGAAAACGCGAAAAACCCTATAAGAAGGAAAAAAAATACGAAAGCCCCCGAAATAAGGACAAAGGAAAGCGAAAAAAGCGCTACTAGGAATTCGCTTTTTTTCTTTAAATCATCGCTAACCAAGCTTTTGTGCCTGCATGCGCACCAAAGCTGCCTTTCCTTGATGATACTGCCCTTCGTTGAGTACTTCTGTACAATACACCAACTGAATCATTTGGAGCATCTCAAATTCAGCTTGTAACATCTCGATGCTATAAAGCATATCTGCATTTTTGGGACCACCAGAATCGAATTGCAGTTGATTGGGGTGAAAAGCCTCCAAAATTATTCTGCCTCCTGGTTTTAGTGCCTTTACCAAAGCATGATGAACCTTGGTTCGCAAAGCTGGAGGCAAGTGAATATAGACCAATGCAATGGCATCAAACTTTTCTGCACCAGGTTTATAATCCTCCAAATTACCGATTAGATAGTCAGTAAAATCTACATTATTGCGTTGGGCGAGTTGCAGGGCTTTGGCACGTCCGGCTACACTGTAGTCAATGGCAGTAACATCCCAGCCCAGGCGGGCAGCCCAAACAGCATTACGCCCTTCCCCTTCTCCGGGAAGCAAGAGTTTCCCGGGATTGAGCTCGCTCAGGCAGGTTGCAAAAAACTTGTTGGGTTGCTCCCCATAAATATATTCTTCGCCGGCAAAACGGTCGTCCCAAAGTGATTTCATGGATATAGGAACACGACTTAAGACTGTTTGTTCAGCTTAGCCCTTTCATCAAGCAATTTGTCAATTTCCTCTTCGGTCAGGTTGGGATTGCGCAACATTTCATCAATGCGTTGCACATCAAGCTGCATAATTTTTTGCTGGGGGGTGTGGGCTTCGGCAACATCCTCGCCCAATTGTTCACGCAATTGCTTCACAAACATGGCCAGCATTTCGCGCATTGGTGCATTCATCTGGCCCATCATCTCAACAGAAAGATGGTCCTTCATCGACTCGTAGTTCTGCAGAAAAAGTTTCAGCTGCTCATATTGAAACTTGTTCACACCCGGCATTTCATCTACAGGGTGCTCTTCAATCAATCGCTTGAACAAGCGGAACAACTCATCTATATTTTGCTTTAAATCATCGTTTTCCATCATAGTGCAAAATTATACAAATTTGACGAATTAGGCCTATTGGAAGTTACAGTAAAAAATAATTGGGAAATGATTCTGGCTCCATGCCTTGCCATGCAAAATGATTGATGCTTCAGCTCAAAGTGATGTTTTTACCAGAATTAAAGGATTACAAACCAATCGTAGCCAAATAAATACTGAGGTAATGGGTTAAATTTTCGTAAATTTGCCGTTAAATTAAAGTTAAGTATAAGTTGCATCCTAAATGAAAAGTCATCTGAATGTATTAAGCTGGTGATTAGGCCAGTTTGGCTTTCAGAAACTATTTTCATGGGAGTTATGAAAAAATTCAGGTAATGTATCTGCAAATCACCAATGAAGAATAAGTATATAGGTCTGGTTATTATAGGTTTAATTGTTTTGATTGGATACCTGTTAATCCACTTCATTGAAGTTCCATATTTTGTGCATAGTCGTGGTATCGTTATGCCAATAAGCGAATGGAGCCTGAAAAAAGTAGGAGATGGCACCCTGGTATCAGAACTTAAAGATAACCTGGCCAATGCAACCACTAATTTTGCGGTATCTGAATTTCAACGGGGCGATTTGGCCGAATTCAACTTCAATAGCCAGATATTTCAGGGTGGCACAATAACAAAAGGCGATACCATTGGCCTGATCAGCTCCATCGAGGAGGAGAAAAAACTCATCGACCTGACAGCTGAATTAGAAATGCAGAAAAGCTTGCTTCGCGTGAACCTTTCAGGCGAAAAACCGGAAAATATCCGGGTAGCGACCGAAACAATGATCAAGGCAGAGCAAGAATATGAAACCCAGAAAAAGCTCTTCCATCGCAATGAAATACTTTTCAGTAAGGAGGTTATAGCTGAAGAAGTGTATGATCTGTCGCTGAATGAATTAAAAATCAAACAACAAGATTTTGAAATTGCAAAATCTACTTATGAGGCCATGATATCAGGCGCAAAAAAAGAAGAGATCGATTATTTGCAAACGACGATAAACTCGTTGGAAATGCAGATCAAGCATACCGAAAAACGGCTGCAATCGTTTCATGTTTTGGCACCAATCAGCGGAAACATTGTCGACAGAAGGCTTGCAGTAAACGGATATGAGTCTATACTCACGATTGCTGACAACACCAAGCAAATCATTGTGTTTCCTATTGAAGTATATCAATTGCCTCTGGTAAAAACCGGACAAACCATTCAAGTAAGAACATCCAGCTATGGAACGATTGTTCCCGGCCATATCATCGGTTTTGATAATGTTGCACAAGTCGTTGACCAACGTCAGCATGTTTTTGTAACGGCCTTGCTTGATGAAAACAATTCGGGCGTTTTGTCAGGCATGATGCTCGAACTATCAATCAGCACCGGTGAGGTTTCCCTGCCTGAATATATCAAGAGGCTTTTAAAAATAGTGTATGCAAATTGATACAACCCATGTTGCGATACGAACGTAAATACTTGGTGCCCAACAGTGCTATGAATCAGCTACGAAAAAGGTTGCTGCCTTTTGTTTATGTTGATGAAAACACTTTGCCCACTGACGACGGACATCCGCAATACACCGTAAGAAGCATCTATTTTGACAGCCGCGGCCTCGACTTCTATGCCGAAAAAATGGAAGGCCTTTTGCTCAGACGTAAGTTCAGGATAAGGGGCTATAATAACCAAGAACCGGGAAGCAAGGTGGTTTTCGAAATTAAACGAAAAATTGAAAACAGAATAAAAAAACACAGAAGCTTCTTCAAATTTCAGGATGCAGAGCAGGTGCTCCTTACAGGCAATATTGACAGATACATTCTGAAAGAAAAAAGCAGTCCCGTTTATGTTGAGGATGCACAGCGTTTTCTATTCCACATCAAAAAACAGAACCTCAGCCCCAGTTGTTTGGTCGTTTATGAGCGCGAAGCCTGGCATGGAAAGTTTGACCATGGTGTACGCATCACTTTCGATAAGAATATTCGCAGCCTGCATCATCCTGAACTTGCTTCGCTTTACCATGAGAATAATCTGAGCCTTTTGTTTGACAATCATTTTATACTGGAAATAAAATATTACACAGATCAGATGCCCCTGTGGGCCCGTTCGTTGGTGCAGGATTTCAAACTCAGGCATGACGCCTTATCAAAATATACAATTGGTTTTGACGCAAGTGCAAACCGCAAATTATTAACCTACTAACCACAGCATGAGATATGATGGTTGAAGATTTTCAAAACGTTTTTGTTTTCAGCATTTCAGCTGTTGAAGTGGTTGCCAATGTGCTCATCGCGCTGTTGTGCGGATTGATTATAGCCTTGCTATACAAATACACCTACAAGGGCCTGAACTATTCGGCCTCTTTCACCATTTCGCTTATTCTACTTACGATGATTACAGCCATCGTAATCATGGTAATTGGTAACAACCTGGCACGCGCTTTTGGCATGGTTGGCGCCATGTCCATCATTCGGTTCCGTACAGCTGTGAAAGATGCTTCCGACATTATGTTTATTTTCTTTGCCCTTTCAATAGGTTTGGCAGCGGGCGTAAAGCTCTATGCCATAGCCATTTTTGGCACCCTCATTGTCGGCGGGGTATATTTGGTGCTGACCAAATTCAGTTTTGCCCTGCCCCAAAGCCGTGAATTTTTGCTGCAGGTAATCGCCAGCTCAGCAAAAATACCTGATGATCCTTTTTCATCCGCCTTTAATACCTACTGCCGAAATAATAAATTGGTAAATGTGAAAACCATCGGAGATGAAAGCCACGAAACCATGGAATTTTCATATTACATCAATCTGAAAGATGAATCCTTTGGCAAAAAGCTGGTGAACGAAATCAAAGGGATTCCCGGTGTTCAATCAGTAAATTTGTTTTTTGACGAAGATTAATAGTCCAACAATAGTTTCTTCAGTCCCGTTTTCTAAAATTGTTTACTGATCTTTAACCTTCACCTTCAAGAGCTTCACCATTTTGAAGCTGATATCAGCAAACAATATGCCGGCATGGGCATTGCGTTCGATGTGCTGAATGCCATCCTCCATGAGTTTAACCATGGGCATGGCATTTTGGTGGTTTACAAAAGCCGAAAATTTGCGGTTGAAGTCGCGCTCCTCTTCTGCTGTACGTACCAGTCTGTCGAGCTGGTTGTTGATTAAAAGTCCGTTGCGAAACACCTGAAGGGCATAATTGAGGAAGGATTTTTGCTTTTCGCGGCCAATGCGGCTCAACGAAGCCGTAAAATCGAGCAATTCACCATAAACACCCCTATAGCAAAGACGCATCCATTGCTGAAAGGTTTGGAAATTGTACTTTTCATCCTCTGCATTCTCATACAGGCGTTGTGCTTCGAGCCAGTTGCCATGCGCAATCAAGGCTGCCGATTGGGCATCAGCACGCCGAATATTGTATTTTGACGAAAGTGCATCAATCACCGCTTCATCTGCAATACGCGGAATTTTAACCATATAGGAACGAGAGCGCACAGTGGCCAAAATCTGGTCCTGTTCTTCGGCTACCAGGATAAACAATGTTTTATCTGGTGGCTCTTCCAGCAGTTTCAGTAATTTGTTGGCAGCCTGCAGGTTGATCTTTTCGGCCATCCAGATGATCATCACTTTGTACTCTCCCTCATAAGCCTTGAAACCAAGCTTTCGGATAATTTCATTGGCATCGCGCACATAAATGGTTCCCTGCTTGTTTTCCACGCCAATAAAGCTGAACCAGTCGTTCAGACCGATGTAGGCTTGTTGCTCCAGTACAAACTGTCGCCACTCCTCCATAAAGAGCCTGGATTCGGCATCTTTTTTTACCTTTTTGTTGGTGGTAGTAGGAAAAACAAAATGCAAATCGGGATGGGTGAGCTTGCTAATTTTCACGCATGAAGGACAAACACCACAACTATCGGTGGCACTGCGGCTTTTGCAATTGATGTATTGTGCGTAGGCGAGTGCCAAGGCAAATTTTCCACTGCCGGCTGCACCAAGAAAAAGCTGGGCGTGGCTTACCCTGTTTTCGGCAACCGACTGAATCAGTTGCTGCTTAAGTGCTTCCTGTCCGATAACATCAGCGAATAACATAGCTGCCCGTGTGCTTTGGTGAAGCGCAAATTTAGGAAATTATAGCTTAGGTAAGCAGGGTATCAACGACAGTCATCCAAGGATTGGCAAAGCCATTATCTATATAGATTATTGATAATCATAATAATCGCCACCGGATGACTCGATAACAGCCGCCTTGGCATTGATAATTTTGCGAAGAAATTTTTGCGCACTGCGGCTCTTGGTAAAACCATCCAGTTTCACATGATTTCCATGGCTTGAAAGTTCAAGAAAACCAGTTGAACGGATCATGGTTAAGCTACTGAATGGCAAAACCCAGGCATAGGTTTCGAGCCGCGACCTGAATGACATGATCAATCCATTGGGCCGCAATTCAAGATTGCAAAAGCGTGTGCGGTTATCTACAGACAGCAGTTTATCAATGGCTTCGGTGGCTGCGGCAATAACCAGGCGTGGGCTCCCGTTGCCACCCATGCTGATGCGCTTCCACAGGCTGTAGGAGGGGCCTACAAGCTTTGCTATGTCAGCCTTAACCTCTTTGTCGTTATGAGATATATTCCTTATTATCATGCTTTTCTGTTTAATCAGACTCCGCCACAATCTTGCCGCCGCGTACGGTGGCCCCCAGTACGATGCCTGCGCTGATCACCACCATATTTTTAAAAATATACTGTCCTTCGAGGGTCAATGCGTAAGGAAACTGTGTGAAAACTTCATCTGGAAATAAAAAGATCGGGCTAAGCGTACCAAGCATTTGCAGGTAAAGCAGCAGCAGTGTTTCGCGCATAAACAGATTGAAAACCAAACCCAGTCCAATGAGCGTTTCCCAGCTGGCCAGCCCATAGATAATCAATTGCTGAGGTACCAGATCAAAGGTAAGTAGTTTGATGGTATCAATAGCCAGGCCTTCTGCGGGGCTCAGTCCCGGAAAAAATTTAAGCACGCCAAACCACAGAAAAATTATCCCAATGCTTATGCGCAGCAGCATGATCCCTTTGTCAGCCATCCAATTGGTGATGGCCATATCAATTTGTTGAAATTTTTGTCCTCTAAAATATTTCATATCTATAGTTGTATTTCTATAACAATTTTTTGAGCGATTGGTTTGATATACCCGCGTATTATTATTCTTGTGAAAGGCAGAAACTATTCATTGATTATGTCTTTTTGCGATAGCGGTAAACCACTGTCAGTTCGTCCTTATCGGGCTCCGGGATATTCCAGTAAGCATCCTGACCTTTGGCGGTATGGTTTTGTGTACTGGATTCGGGTTCTTGTTCAATCTCCGCCAGTTCTATAGCTTCTTCCTCATAATCCCAGGAATATTTTGGTTTTTGCGGACCTTCAGCTTTATAATATATGGCCAGTATTAATCCGGCCACCAAACCGGCCAGGTGCGACTCCCACGAAATATTTTTTTCGGGAAAAAACTCGGGAAAAACGCCCCAAATCATTCCTCCGTAAAGAAAAACAACCACCATCGACAAGGCCATCAAGCGGGGGTGCCGGCGGATCAAGCCACTTACCATCAAAAATGCTGATAAGCCGTAAATAACACCACTGGCACCAATG
>CAYTUA010000061.1:0-4299 GCA_964440855.1 uncultured Lentimicrobiaceae bacterium | reverse complement strand
TATTCAATAATCAATTCAGCTGCCAGCAGGGCCCCTGAGTCGAATGAATAGGCTCTGCGAAGTAAGCCGGGGCCACCATTGCCTGTAATAATGAATGCTACAGGGTTTCCACTTTGCCAGCCGTTGGCTGTTATAATTTCATGTACCAAAGCTGATAAATCCGGTGTTTTTTGTGCGGGGCCTGATTGGTTGTTCGACCAGGAAGGAATGGAGCGCCATACGACATTTTCTACAGTTCGCGGGCGCAAAGAAATGTTGCCCGGTGAACCGCTGCCATGAATGTATGCCTCGGGAAAAGCACTGTTTTCACCTTCAATAATCAGTTCAATTTCGCCACTGGTTGAACCATCGGCTGTAAATTGGATGTAGGCATTGTTTATTGTAGCGTTGGAAGGAATTAATACGTTTACAAATCGCAGGCCAATGGTCTGCAATCCCTGGTTGTTCCACGTATCATACATCAACTCAAGGTCACTGCTGGTAGCGGTGATATATGATCCATCATATTTTTCTTCAGCATCATCCGCTGAATGAATGATTCTTGTCGAAAACAGAACCTGCCCGTTCATTAAAACTGAAAGCAGGCTTAAAATAAGCAGCATAGAAGTTCTTTTCATGTGATTCATTTTTTTGATCGTTTTATTGGTGTTGTTTTTATGAAAAATATATCATTTTGTTTCTGTTCTGCCACCAAAACCCTATTTGTTTCCTGTCGGGGCAGTATCCATTCATCTTTACCCAAACTACACTCATTTGCTGCCAACACAATTTCATGCATGGGCAGATGTGAGATGTATCAAATTGCAAAATTTGTACTTTAACCTGATTAAAAGGTTTTGGAAATATTAACTTTATGATACTTCGTATCATTGAACTTGTTGCACCTTATGTCATACCAAAGCTGCTATATACACGACAGTAGCTCAAAATAAAACCACCGTATGCGATAGGTTGCATACGGTGGCAATCAATTTCGAAATGGAAAATTATCCCTTTCTTCTTGCTTACATTAAAAAGGCGTTAAGTTACTCTGGAAGAACCACACTGTCAATTACGTGGATAACACCATTGCTGCCTTTCAGGTCGGTTGCTGTGACATAGGCCGTATTGCCTGATTCGTCAGTAAGCATCACCTTCCCTTTGTCCATCGAAACAATAAGTTTACCACCACTAACAGTTGTCAATTCTACTTTACCCTTGCTTTCTTTAATAGCAGCTACTACGGATGAAGCATCAAGATTTCCGCTAACAACATGGTAGGTCAGTATTTTTGCCAACTGTGCCTTGTTTTCCGGTTTCAGCAAACTCTCAACAGTTCCGGCAGGAAGTTTATCAAAAGCAGCATTTGTTGGTGCAAAAACGGTAAAGGGTCCTTCACCTTTCAAGACTGATACTAAATCGGCTGCTTTAACGGCAGCTACAAGGGTTGTATGATCGGAAGAACCAATCGCAATGTCAACAACATCCTTTTTCTGACTGAAAGCGCTTGTTGAAATGGCAAGCGCAAACACGAATACAACTAATTTTTTCATTTTTATAATTTTGAATTGTTTAACTTTTTATATCAAACACTAAACATTATTCCGTTGCTAATGTTCATTGATAAAAAAGAAAATTCTTTATTTCGATGATTTTGTAAAAAGAGCAATTGATTTAGGGGTGTATAGGTGGAAGGTTTTGACTGCATGCCAGAATGAATTATGCCAGTCAGGCTGGTTGAATATGCAGGGTTGGAATGCTAAAACTATGCGCAGATTGTTGAGTTTGGTTAGTAGGTTTTCTTAGGTTATTTATTTCGGTAGCAACCAAGCGTCCTGGATGGCCTTCAAGATCAGATTTGCAAAAATACCTTAGGGGCATTGGTTTGTGGTTTTAACCGTAGAAAGTAGTAGCGGATTTATCGCATGATTTTAAAGATGACCAACTCATAGTCTTAAAAATCTACAAAGAGTACAAAAAGCATTTGAAAAATTGCGAACTGATTTCTGAACGATCGAATTACAAACCTTGTTTAAGGAAGAACAAAATTGGCAACATTTTATTCATAATATTCGGGAGAAGCCAGGGATGGGCATAATATTCGGCTGATCACTTATTCAGCCTTAACTGTTTCCTCCCAAATAATATTCTCAGGCTTCCACTTATCCTTGGGCGCATCTTCACCCGTTGGGTAGCCGATGGGGATTACATTTAAGGGTATATGGTTAACCGGAAGATTCAGGGTTTCTATCACCACTTTCATTCGGTCGTCGTAGGGAAAGGCTGCCGTCCAAACAGCACCCAATCCCAGACTTTCGGCGGCCAGTAAAATGTTTTGGGTGGCAGCGGAACAATCCTGTACCCAATAGGCCTGTTCTTTGAGGTTGCCGGCTTTTTCCATATCGCCGCAGACAATGATGGCCGCCTGCGCCTGGTGCAGCATCTTGGCATAGGGCAGCTGTTCGCCAAGCGCGTCGAGGGTTTCGCGCTGTGTAACCACATAAAAGGCCCAGGGCTGTCGGTTCACTGCTGTTGGCGCTGCCATACCCGCCCGCAGCAGCAACTCCAGCTTTTGTTTCGAAACGGCCTGATCGGTAAAATGGCGCACACTCTTTCGGTTGTGAATCACCTGCATGGTTTCATTGGCATACTTTCTCCGGTAGGAAGGCACAAAAGGCTCCCCATCAATCTCTTGCAGAGATGCGCCCACCTCTGCAATAAAGCTTCCTGTTTCATAATACTTTCCGCCGCCGTAAATCAGCGGGTTCAACAAATTCACATCTACCTTGCCACTGGCATCCAGGATGGCCTCATCCACTTTTACATCGATCACTTTTCCGATAAACTGCCGGTGCGACCCAAGCTCGTGCATGGCGGTAATCTCACATTCTATCACAATCGGAAACTCCTTCACATAAGGGGCGTTCACGAACTCTGCCTGCACCGGTGTAAGTCCGGTCTCCTTGAACTTATCTACATCCCTGCCCGAAAACCGACCGGCATAATCCACATATTTCACCATATCCGATGAGGGGATATTGACGGTGAAAAAGCCCGTTTCGGTAAGATTGCCATAAGAGTAAGTGGCAGGGCGCATGGAAACGGCAATGCTGAGTGGGTTGGAGTTGCTGATGCCAATCCAGGCGGCAGTCATGATGTTGGGTTTCCCTTCCCGATCATAGCTGCCAATCACCAGGGCGGGTTTTGGATACAGCTCTGCCCTAACGCCGAGCGACTTCTTTTTAAACGGAACATAGGCAGAATCGGAAGTTGTGGATGGTGCACCTTCCAATGCAGTGGATGAGCTTCTTTTACGCATAGCGGATGGGTCAATTTTGGTTGCCAGCAGTATGGACAGCACCAATACGGCGGTGGCAAGCACGATATTTAAATACTTACTTTTTTGCATGTTCAGTATGCTTTGAATCAATGGCTTTTATTTTGTTATAGGAAATGGTATCTATTAAACAACCTGTCGGGCAGACGGCACACCAGGGCTGATGGTAAAACAGTGACAAAACAACAATCGCCACACCGAACAGGATGATGCCCCAACCCACAATCCGGAAGGAGAAAAACATGAAAGGTTCCAGATAGGCCAGTTCGGGTGTAAAGCCTATGAGCAAGGCTGCCGCGATCAGGGTCAGGTAGATTTCCCTGATGCTGATACCCCAAAAAGGGCCAGGCAGTTTTCGTTTCTTGAAAGGGCTGATTTTGTTGGTCAACTCCTGCAAGGCACCCATCGGACAGAGGTAGTTGCAATAAAACTTTCGCTTTCCAACAAATGAAAGGGTCAGGGCCAGCAAAAATAAAATCATGCTTTGCCAGTTGGCGCTCCATACAAAGCCTTGCAACAGCCAGCCATGCAGCAAGCGGGCCGATAGCAGATTGTTAACAACCAATCCCATGATAAGCAATACGCCTATCAGATAAACCGTCCTGTATTTGGCCCTTCCTCTTTTAAATGCCATCACAATTGACAAGGCCACCAATGCCAGAAAAAGTAAATCCTTAATGCTTGTCCAAAGGTTTGATTCAAGGGCGGCTGCATCCGTTTCCATAATATGGGAAGCCGTTTGCCGCACTCCGGTAATTACAGCCCTGCTTGTATGTGTTGCCCCCGAAACAGCATCCACCTGCATCTGCAGGGCATCTTCCAGGCTTATTCCTTCCCACAGGCCAATAAACTTTGGGCTGTAAACGGCCTCTACATAGTCGCCGGTTTCGTTGTTTGGCAAAACAATCATTCTTGTAATCACCAAATCCTCATCCACACCAATCAAGAGCGGAACAATACCGGCATACCCATACTGCTGTGAA
>CAYTUA010000060.1:0-3633 GCA_964440855.1 uncultured Lentimicrobiaceae bacterium | reverse complement strand
TAGTCGCTGGAATTCTGTAGATTAAGAAATTCAAATTGTGTTTTCTTCCTCATTATCAATATTATATTTGAAGTGCGAAACATCAGTTATTTATTCTTTTCCGTAACTTTACTTAGAGGTTGTTTACTGTTTTTGCGTGGTAGGCTTTTGCTACAATAGTTGACTCCTTCAGAGTTCATTATCAATCCCCCGTACTTACGGGATTGGACTATTGTAGTACTTATCAGCCCGATGCCCATCCACAACAAGCTCGCACGTATGGGGTTTTACCCGTAAACCATGTCCGTATAAAGCTTTAATCATCAACCTCTCCCACGCATAAACACTGCCCCACACAAAGGCGACGCCGCTCCTTTCACCGGCTTCATCGGCATTCTGCTGGCGCGGGCGCGGCCTAGGGCGGGAAGAAGGTATGGGAGTACCGGAAGAAGCTGGAGGATTAGCGTTTTATTAGCCAAGACAGCGCATCGCAATAATGCGGCTGTTGTTTCTGTTACAGGCCGATTTGTCAAATTTTGAGATTCATTTTTAACTTTTAGCCTGCCAATCATTGGGGGCTTGCCCAAACAACTTCTTAAACAAACGCGCAAAATAGGCCGGGTTATTGAAGCCTACAGCATGGGCCACTTCCGCTATGGTTTCGAAGGCCTGTTGCTCAATCAGGGTTTTAGCCTGCAGCAGTCGTACCTGCCTGATAAAATCAATGGGCGACATGCCGGTGAGTGTCGTGAGCTTGCGCCTGAACTGCCGCTCACTTAAAAACACCGTGCCCGCCAATTCAGCAATGCCAAAATCAGTGCGGTGGATGTGCTGAACAATCGTTTGCCGCAAGCGATCGACAAATTGCTGATCGGCAGCTGGCAGTTTTTCGGTTTGTAAATCAATGGATACTACCTTTTTCGACAACTTTTCTTCAAGCCGTTTGCGGTTTTCGAGCAGGTTGCCAATGCGCAAAAGCAATTCCTCGGGCTTGAAAGGTTTGGTGATATAGGCATCCGCCTTATCGGCATAGCCTGCCAGGCGGTTCTCATCGCCGGCTTTGGCTGTGAGCAAAATAAACGGAAGGTCTTCGGTTTCCTGTTTGCGACGTATGGCACGCAACAAAGCCATCCCATCCATTTCGGGCATCATCAGGTCCGACACGATCAGATCAGGCATTTCATTTTCAAGTATTTCGAGTGCCTTCTGCCCGTTGGAAGCTTCCATTACCCTATAATGGGCTCCCAGATGCCCGGCAATGTATTGCCGCATGTCGGCATGGTCCTCGACCAGCAAAATGGTAAAAGCCATCTCCGACAAACCAAGCTTCACCTCCGTCCCTGCAAGCAATGCTTCATCTGCTATATGAGCCGTGTGGATTGCCGGCTGTTGAATAAGCTCTTCTTCATCAAGGTGGGCTGTGCCCAAGGGCAAAGCCACAGTAAAAATACTCCCTTCTCCATATTTACTTTGCACACTGACGCTACCTCCATGCAAATCAACAAGTTCGCGGGTATATTCCAACCCAATGCCTGTGCCAGTTTCAGCCGGCAGGCCCGAATCATCTGCCCTGAAAAAGCGGTTGAACAATTGGGGCAAATCAGGCTCCCTGATCCCTATGCCATTGTCTATTACATCAATATTGACAAAGCGGCCATCTCCGGTCAAGCTCTCACATGCACCTCCTGAATCCCTGACCTTAAGCTTGATTTCACCCTCCACCTGAATGGCTTTTATTGCATTCGACACCAAATTGTTAAACACCTGCTCGAGTTTTTCCACATCGGCATGCAGGTACAACGGTGCTTTATCAGATTCCACCTTGATTGAGATCCTTTTGTTAGGCGAAATGGCCGACTCAAAGCTGCCTGAAATTCGCTTTAGAAAGGCCACCAGTTCAATGCGGGAGGCACGAAGCTTCATTTTGCCTGCTTTGAGTTTCGACAGGTCGAGCAATTGGTCAATCAAGCTGTTGAGTTGCCTGCTGTTGCGCAAAGCCAATTTCACCTTTTGTAGTTTAGCATCATCAAAATTGTGATCATCCCCTATTTTAATAAAATCTTCAAGCGGTCCCTGTATCAACGTAAGCGGGGTTCGGAATTCGTGTGAGATATTGGCAAAAAAACGTGTTTTTGCATCATCCAGACTTTTCAGTTGTGCATATTGCTTTTCAAGGCGCTTTTGTTGTTTTTGTATCTCGCTTTGCTGTGTTGACAACACTTTGTTTTTCTGCTCAAGGGTTTTTGAAAAATGAATTTTCATCCTGAAGCGCATCAGCAACAACACAATGGCAATCAGCACCAATATCGCAATCACCAAGAACAGGTTGCGGCTTTGCTTGTGCTTGGTTGCCATCAATGCCTGCAATTCTTTTTCGGCTTTCAGCAGCGCAATTTCAGCTTCCTTTTTTTCTTCGATGTACTGCAATTCAGCAGCAGCTACCCTGTTGGCCGATTCCACATTGAGCAAACTGTCGTGCAAGTGAAAATGCTTTTTAAAAAAAGCCAAGGCGGCTGCCAGATCGCCCTCTGCTTCATAATTCTGCGATAAAGCCTGATACACATAACCCAACATGAGCAAATTGCCGTTGTGGGTATATATTTGCTGACTCCGCTCAAGATATGGAAGTGCCTTGCTATAATGACCCATTTGTTGCAAAACCACGCCCATATTCATGCTCACATAAGCCAGCTGGGCCGAATCGTTCATCTGCTCATACAGCCTAAAGGCCTCTTCATAATTGGCAATAGCCTCCTCATGCATGCCCTGCGTCATATAATGGTAGCCAATGAGCGTCTGCGTCATGGCGGCATTGCTTATATCTCCATTTTTTGTATATAGTTCCAAAGCCATCTGATAATATTCAAAAGCTTTTTCCGCCTCCTTGTTGCTGAAAAACACATTGGCCATATTGGAATAATTTAAAGCAATTCCAAACTCATTGTCGATCAGCTTGTGTTTTTCAAGTGCCTTCTCATAAAAGTCCAATGCTTTCCCCGGATTTCGCAAATTGGCATAAACCATGCCTATATTACCGAGCACCAGTGCGATGCCTTCTTCATTGCCACTGTCTTCATGTAGTTTCAATGCATCGAAATAAAAAGCAAGTGCCTGTGCATAATCACCCTGTTCGGTATAAGCCAATGCCAAATTATTCAACATGGTGCCCACCCGGTCCTGTAATTGACGTGCCTGATATATATCGTGCGCTTTCTGGTAAAAGTTGATGGCCTTATCAAATTCAGCAAGATAATAATAAACGGTTCCTAAATTGTTAAACACACCGGCTTCGCCAAGCTGATTCCCCGATAACTTGTAATAATAAAGTGCCGAATCAGCCCATGCAATCGCCTTTTGATACTGGCCTGTATTTTTGTAAACAATAGAAATATTGTAAAATGATTTTGCCATGCCTGGCATATATGAGGCATCCCTGGCAAGCTTTAATGCCTCTTCTGCCAGCGCGATCGCCTTTTGACTATTGGTATAGTTTAAATTGTAGGATGCATTGTTCAGGCTATCAATTTTTGCCGATATTCGGTTTTCGACACCCTCATCCGAAATAGCAAAACTTCTGCAATAGCTGTTTTGCATCGACACAAACAACAAAAGCAGGCTGAGTAACATTACCAATCCCAACTGTTTCATTGGCCC
>CAYTUA010000059.1:0-4204 GCA_964440855.1 uncultured Lentimicrobiaceae bacterium | reverse complement strand
GCCCGCAAACCTTCCACCTGAACGGAAACGGCAGGGTGTACGACAATATGTGGTTGGGTGGCGAAATTATGGCAGACCAGGCCGATATTTTTTATCGTTTCAAGGCAGCACTCAGCTATACTTACCGTGTGCAAATGGCCAATGATCAGTTTCTTTCATTTGGTTTAAGTGGAAAATTGTTTCAAAGCCTGGTGCGTGTGGACCAGGTGAATGCGGACATTACCGATCCGCTGCTTCGCGACATCAGCCGGATTACCGGAACAACCTTTAATGCAGGTTTTGGTTTGGTTTATACCAACAACAACCTGAATATCGGTTTCGGCATGCCCATCCTTTTTCGATCCAGAGATGCCTATCTCAATCAAAGTGAAGGCCGTTTCCTTTTTGAGAGGGCTTTTGAGTTTCATATTTTTGACCGCTATGCCCTTAGCGACCAATGGCAGGTGCAGCCTTTCTTTGTATGGCAAAAAACCAACAACCAACCTTCCGTTTTTGATGCATCTGTTATGTTTATTTTTCTTGACAGATTTTGGCTTAGCGGGCTTTACCGCAGCAGCTCACTTATTGCTTTGGGTGTGGGTGGTGAGCTATACCGCGGCTTTATTATGAACTACAGTTATGAAATTGGTACAGGAGGTATCAATTACCGTTCCGGTGGCTCGCACGAGTTTACCATTGGGTACCGCGTCAGCATAGGGGATGGGTTTAGTTTTGGAAATAGTGGTGGCGGTTGGTTCAAGGGGCGTACGCGTCAGCAAGCCTACCCGGAGGTTATTGATTACAGCAACAGGAGGAGGTACAACCAATGAAAAATGTTAAACAGCATCTATACATCTTGCTGATTAGCCTGGTCAGCCTGCTCAGTTCAACAATGGTGAACATGGCGTTGGCACAGGATTATCCACCGGGACAGCCCGGCGTAGAATTTGTTCTGGTCACATTCGACCAGCCCCCATCCTTTGTTGATGTGCAGGTTGCTCCGCTAAGATATAACAAGGATTTTGCCATTTCCTTGCATGCCGATGATGGCATCGAGGATGTATTCACGCTTGGCTTCAGATACTTTAGTGGTATCAATGGGGATGGCACCAATTATCCCGGACTTTTCTACACCGATGGCTGCGGCAATGACATCTCCTTTAAGTTGAGTTCGGCTTTGTTCTCTTACAGTGGTTTCAATAACGAAGATATGCACCAGCCCGGTAATTTTTATGGTGCCGTTAGCTGGCCACAACTTGCCCTAATGGCGCAAAACAACTTTGGTGTTTACAACCACGGGTTTACCTCGGATGCTTCCACTGACCCCGCTTTTATGTCCTATTCCATCCGCAGGAACGAAAGCTTTATTCGCCGGCAGCTGCTGGATGCCATTCCCGGTGGCGTTCAAACCAGGGTGCATGTAAACCCCAATGGGGCTGTTAATTATACACCTGCAGCGTTCAACGAGGGATACAGCTACGCCTTGCGGCTTGGTTCCACTGCTGTAATACCCAACGACGGTATTGATGTAAACAGTTTTGCAGGTTGGGACCAAAACCTCGAACTGAATCGCGAGATAGCTGAAAACGTAAATGTTATTGATGAGGTGGATGTGCTGGCAGCAAACAGTATTGATGGTGCCAATTATTGGAAATCATACTTTACGCACAGCCTCGAAACCGATTATCCCCAATCACTTTTTTTAAGCGACTTCAATTATATTGCCACAACCTATGGTAAAAATGGTGCTGACAATATCTGGATGACCACCGAGGAAGAAGTACTGAATTATTTGCTTATCAAACAAGCGGTTGATGTAACATACGGACTGGCCGGCAATACGCTGCTCATCTTACTGGAAGGCGAAATACCATCGGATATGCGCTATTATGCCCTCAGCCTGGTGCTGGAAGCCGAAGGGGCAAACATTACCAATATAGAAATAAACGGGGGTAACGACAACACATCCTTTAACGGCATTGGACAGGAAAACGCCCTGATAAATCTGGAATGGAATGGCAGATACATCTTTCCGGCCGATGAATTGGCCGATTACCACGTGAGCATTGCCGAAGCCACACAAGCAGAATACGATGGCCTCGTAGCCATGGACTATGTTATGATGGTTCCTGACGGGGATGCCAAAGAGGCATTAAGACAACGTTTATGCGACATTCCGGGCATTGAGTATGAAGATGGGTTTTGCATTGTATGTGATGTTGATTTGGGACCTGATCAGGAAATCTGTCAGGGTGAATGTATCGAACTGAGTGTGCCTGAAGAAGAAGGAACAAGCTATTTGTGGAGTGATGGCAGTACCGGCCCAAGCATTGAAGTTTGTCCGATGGAAACAACTGATTATTGGGTTGAAATCACAACTGCCGAGGATTGCATCGCTTCCGACACCATTACCATTGCCGTGCTCGAAGCCCCTGTATTTGACCTTGGTGGCGACCAGGATATATGCGTTGGTTCAGAAGTAAGTCTCGAAGGGCCCTTTGACCCTGATTTTACCTATGCCTGGTTTCTCGACGATGTGCTCACGGAGAACGATACCCATATTTTCGAATTTACACTGGAAGATACGGTCAGCGTACGCCTCGAAATTACAGCTCCCAACAGCTGTGTTACCTCTGATGAAGTAACCATCAATGCTGTGCCCTATCCGTTGGTTGATCTGGGCGAAGATTTTGGCTGGTGCACAGGCGACAGCCTTACAATTGAAGGCCCCCTTGGCGACGGTTTTGTTTATGAATGGCTAATCAATGGCATCATAACCGAAGATACAACTTACCAATTGGTATTCATTGTGGAAGATACAGTTGAGATTGTGCTTAATGTTGCCAATGCCGCAGGCTGTAGTTCCTCGGATACACTTCATGTTTTTGCACAGGAAACACCGTTTTTTGATTTTGGGGATGATATGCTTGTGTGTATTGGCGATACCGTCAGCCTGGATGTTCCTTTTAGCAACGACTATATTTTTGTTTGGTACGTCAACAATGAACTGATTTCTAACGATTCGAGCTTCTATAGTTTTGTGGTGTCCGATACGGTTTTGATTCATTTGTATATCACTGCTCCAAGTGGTTGCATGGCTTCCGACTCCATGTATGTGTTTGCTGTCGAAACACCCGAAATTGTTGTAAGTCCTCAGTCAGCGGAGCTTTGTTTTGGCGACAGCATCACCCTGGATTTGTCAACCATTGGTGCCGAAGGATTTGTTTGGTGGGATGGCTCGGAAGAACAAACACGTGTTGTAACCCCGCCGCTTGCTGACAGCACCTATTATTATTGGGCAGAGGCCTACAATGGTTTTGGCTGTGTGTCGCGCGATACCGCCGTGGTGCAAGTGCATGCCAATCCCATGGTGGAGTTATCCATCTTGCAGGGAAGCACCAATATGTGTGAACAGGAAACCCTCCGCTTGTTTGCTACCAAATTGAATGGCGTCAATTTTGATAAGATAATTTGGAACGATGGCGACACCCTGAATGCCACCACCAACCTGATGCAGGAATTCCAACTCACCCAGAGCGATTGGTTTACCGTAACCGTTATTTCATCTGATGGCTGCACCGATACCGACAGCCTGTTCATCAATGTTTATGCCTTGCCAAATATAACTGTAGGCCCCGATCAGGAAATCTGCAGCGGCGAAACAATTATGCTTCAGGCCAGTGGCGGGGCGTCCTGTATCTGGTACGATGGAAGCACACCCATCGGGCAAGGCTATACCATTGAGGTGAGCCCAACCACCAGTAAAATTTACACAGCTGTTGTTACTGATGCCAGCCCCGGTGGCTGCGAGGCGAGTGCTGATGTGGTTGTTACAGTAAATCCGGCTGTTGAAATTAGCCTGGAGGCTTCCGAATTGCTTGTGTGTGCTGGCGAAGAAGTTGTGTTAACAGCTTCCGGAGCTGAAACTTACAGTTGGGCACATGGGGACAGTGGGGAACAGGTCGTTGTGATGCCTATGGAAAATACCACTTACATCGTTACCGGAAGCAATAGTTTTGGATGCAGCCAAACAGATTCTATCAGCATCGAAGTACAGCCTGTTACACAAGCCATTCTCACGGGTTTACTACCCGTATATTGTCTGAATGATGATCCAGTCACACTTTCTGGCAACCCTGTAGGCGGCGTATTCGATGGCAACGGCATGGATGGAAATGTTTTCAGGCCCAATCTGGCCGGCGATGGGGTGCATACCATCTCTTAC
>CAYTUA010000058.1:0-2786 GCA_964440855.1 uncultured Lentimicrobiaceae bacterium | reverse complement strand
TGGCATACATGGTGTTGCGCGCATCGTTGGATGATATTGAAAAGCGTGCACGTTTTTCAGCAGTGTATAACATCTTTGCTTTTGTTTTATTTTTTATCTTTATCATGATTTTGCCGCGACTGGCCTCTGCATCGATTCACCCTGGCCTGGACGGCAACCCGGCACTCTCAACAGGCGATCTTGCTCCTGAGATGCGTAAGGTCTTTTTTCCTGCTATAGCAGGCTGGTTTATAATGTCCTGGTGGTTATTCACCATATTATTCAGAAGCATTAGATTGAATCAAAAAATTGAAGAAATTACCGAAAACCAATAATATATAGTATGGCCGGAGAGAAAATAATGGTGGTTGCGTTTGTATTGTTAGTGATCTTTTTGGGGATCATCGTCTTTTTAATTTATATTGAAAAGCGCCTCACATCTTCTGAGAAGAAGATTAAACAAGTTGAAGAGCAAAACAAAAAGAATGAGATTCTCTAAACGGGGTATAAACAATGAAAAAGACCCATATTATCGGATTATTATTTATCGTAGTGGCAATCGGTGCCATTATCAGTCTCGTTTATAACGCTGACACTTATGCATCCTTTGCGGAGGCACGTTTACACCCGGGAAGGGAGTTTCATATTATTGGTGAGCTCAATCGGGATAAAGCTGTTGAAGAACGGGTTGAGGATAACACGCTTGTACTGACCTTTTCTATGATTGATCAGGAGGGTGAGGAGGCTGAAGTCTTGTACTTTGGTGCTAAGCCACAGGATTTTGAACAGTCTGATGAGGTTGTTCTGATTGGGAAATATGAAAGCGAACGTTTTGTAGCCGGGAGTTTGTTGTTGAAATGTCCGTCAAAATATAAGCCCGGAGAGATTGGGCAAACCGAATATAGTTACGATTAGTATCGCGACAACTTTGTACAGCCGGCTCAGCTTACAACCTCTTTATTCCGTTGCTTTCCCTGTTATATCCGACAATTTATCAATTAGCCCGGGCAGCTTTTTTATTACAGCCAGCTCTTTCATTTTGGCTTTGGCCTCCTGGACAGGGGATCCGAAATAAGTCGTATTTCCTTTGAGTGATTTGGATATCCCTGATTGTCCGAGCACTACGGCGCCTTTGCCAATAGTCAGATCTTTCTGTACGCCAACCTGTCCCCAGAGTATTACATCATCTTCAATGTTGACACATCCTGCTATGCCTGCTTGCGCAGCGAAGAGACAGTTTTTGCCGATGATGGTGTCGTGGCCGACCTGAATCAGGTTGTCGAGCTTGCTGCCCTTGCCAATGATCGTATCGCCTGACACGCCTTTATCAATCGTTGTGTTTGCTCCAATCTCAACATCATCTTCGATAACCACCCTGCCGCACGACTCCAGTTTGTCGAACTGATCAGGCCGGCGTTTGAAATAAAATGCATCCGCACCAAGGATAGCACCGGAATGAATTATGACATTGTCGCCAATGATGCAGTGATCATAAATGGTAGCGTTTGCATGAATGAGGCAATTATTGCCAATAATGACATTATTGCCAATGAAGGCACCAGGTTGGATAATGGTACCCCGGCCTATGGTGGCAGTGGGGCTTATCATTCCTGAGGCCTGTTCAAACGAACGGAACTTCTTTGTGAGCAAAACGAAATCGCTGAATGGATCGTCAGAAAAGATCAGTGCCTTCCCGTTTGGTGTGTCCATTTTTTTGTTGATGATTACCGTTGAGGCTGCTGATTCAAGTGCTTTCTTATAATACTTCGGATGATCAACAAAGGTCAGGTCTCCATTTTGTACCCTGTGAATTTCATTGATACCTGTTACCTGGAAGGCCGGGTCGCCATCAAATTCTGCTTCGATGATTGCTGCGACTTCCTTCAGGGAAAGGGGTGGGGTTAGCTGCATCTATGTTTATTTTACTCTCTCAGAATATTCTTTTGAGCGTGTGTCTATTTTAATTTTTTCGCCGGTTTCAATAAACAGAGGCACATTCACTATAGCACCGGTTTCGATAGTGGCTGCTTTCAGGGTGTTGGTGGCAGTGTCACCTTTTACGCCCGGCTCAGTGTAGGTCACTTCCAGCTCAACAAAGGGAGGCAGGTCACAACTTAATGGCGTTTCGGTATCGGCGTGGTAAACAATGTCGACCTCCTGTCCTTCTTTCAGGAACTCAGGGCTGTTGATGAGATGTTCTTCGACACTGATTTGTTCAAAATCATGGGTATGCATGAAGTGATAACCCAGATCGTCTTTATAAAGAAACTGATAAGGCCTGCGTTCAACGCGGGCTACATTTACTTTTACCCCTGCATTGAAAGTGTTTGGTAGCACTTTGCCGGTTTTGAGGTTCTTTATTTTTGTTCGTACAAAAGCACCACCTTTGCCGGGTTTTACATGCTGGAACTCTACGATTGTGAACAGCTCATTGTTGATTTCTAAGCATAAGCCATTCCGAAAATCTGCTGTTGTTGCCATAAATACGTATTAATCAGATGTTTTGAAATTGTGCACAAAAGTACAAAAAAATCTGATTCCGTTAGGCGAAAGAATACTGGTTGATCAGCAAATTTTACTTACCGGGTAACTGTTCTGGATGCTGTATGATTTGGAAGCAGATCTTATTTGTCTGATCATAAGGAGATAATGTGTTCGCATTTGGGATATTCCTCTTCATTGTGGTTGGAAGCGATAATGATGGTTCTGTCTGTGCCGTATTGATCGAGTAGTTGGGCGTACCACATTCGCGCATCGGCATCAAGGTTTGCGCAAGGCTCATCCAAAAGTAGTAGTGGGGCGCTGCT
>CAYTUA010000057.1:0-3273 GCA_964440855.1 uncultured Lentimicrobiaceae bacterium | reverse complement strand
GCATCGGGCGAGGCTATCAATGCCATTCCCGCCCTGGTTGGGGCTACTTTGAATGGTATTGATAAGTCGGATCAATTTGGCCATAATTGGGCTCTGATGGCGCAGGAGTTCTTTAACAAACGCCCGTCCGAAAATGTGTACCTCAATCATCCGGCAGCAAGCTCAGGCCACGATTGGTGGTACGAAACCATGCCCAATGTCTTTTATATGCAACTGCGTGCTTTGTATCCTGAAGTAACAGTTTTTGACGATCAGTTGGAAACCATGGCCATGCAATGGTACCAGGCTGTGGAAGCTATGGGCGGCTCTGCTGCGCCCTGGAGCATACCGTATATGAACTACCGTGCCTGGAAATTTTCAACCATGCAGCCACTCGAAACCGGCGTTCCTGAACCCGAAGCAGCAGGGGCAATTGCCTGGATATTGTATCAGACTTATGTAAATACTGGCAAGGAGCACTATCGGCATGCAGCAGAAATGGCACTTGATTACCTGGATGGATTACAATCCAATCCAAGTTATGAATTACAACTGGCTTATGGGGCCTATACCGCTGCCCGCATGAATGCTGAAACAGGCACAAGCTATGACCTGGATAAAATGCTCAATTGGTTGTTCAACAGGGGACCGCTGCGCGGATGGGGCAGTATTACCGGCAACTGGGGAGGCTATGATTGTTCGGGGCTCATTGGTGAAGCCAACGATCAGGGCAATGATTATGCCTTTATGATGAATGGTTACCAGCATGCCGCTGCGCTGGTGCCTTTGGTACGCTACGATGAACGTTATGCAACAGCAATTGCCAAATGGGTGCTTAACCTGGCCAATGCATCCCGCTTGTTTTACCCTGCCAGCTTACCTGCCAATCAGCAGGATAATTATGCCTGGTCGCAACTGCACGACCCCTTATCAGTGATTGGCTATGAAGCATTGAAAGAGACCAAACACAACAAATCACCCTATGCAACAGGCGATGGCGTTGATGGGGGCTGGTCAGCAACCAACCTGATGCTCTACAATTCGTCCCATGTTGGCTACCTCGCTGCCTTGATTGAGAAAACCAATGTAGAGGGCATTTTGCAACTTGATTTGCTGAAAACTGATTTCTACCACCAGGAAGCCTACCCTACTTATCTGTATTACAACCCCTTTGATGAAGAACAAGCTGTTGTTTGCCAACTGCCCGCCGGCGCTTATAATATTTACAATGTGTTGACCAATACGGTGGAAACATTTGCTGCCATTGATCAAACAGTATTACAAATCCCGGCTAAAACCGTTAAATACATCGTTTTGATCCCGGCAGGGGCAACAATAACCCAAGATGGCATTAAAAACCTGGCGAACGGTATAATTATAGACTTCAACAATGGCCAAACGGCACCTAATTATCCTCGGATTAAGGCACTCGTAGCCGGCGATTCAATTGTTGAATGGAATGTTATAACACAAGTATTCTGCACCGTTGATGGCGACGGACCGCTCATATACAGCTGGTGGATTAATGATGAAGCAGTTGAAGCCAATGCTATTCTGGATTTTAGCAGCAACGAAACAGGGGAATATACCATTGCCTGCAAGGTAACCAATGAGGAAATGCTGACCGACAGTGCTGCCATTGTAGTAAAAGTTGTGGAAAATATCCCCCTTGCCCCTGTTTTTGAAAAGCTGAAAGCCATTCCGCGGAAAGCTGCACCAGGACAGGAAATTCAAGTCATTGGCGTGGGCTATGATGCCAATGGGGATAGTTTAACTTACCTATGGACTGACCGCGAAAACCAGATCATTGGAATGGACAGCCTGATCGGTTACCTATGCCCCCCGCAAGCTGGTGATTATTTGGTTTTTTGCACAATCACTGATACAGATGGTTTAAGTACGCGCGACAGTTTGAAGCTAATGATCAGGGAATCAAACTACGAAACACCCCGCAGGCCTGTTGCTACCTATCTGCTCGATGGAAATGCCAATGATGCCGGGCCTGACGCCTTGCATGGCAGCAACAATGCAGCGGTTAGCTGGACGGAAAATGCGCTGGGAGAAACCAACAAAGCAGCATTTTTTAATGGAAGCAATGGGGCCATCACACTTCCGGCAAGTCCCTTGCTGAACTTTACGGATGCCATGAGCCTGAGTTTGCACCTTAAAACTGAAGGCCAAAGCCAATCCGAACAGTTTCTTGTATCGCATGGAAGCTGGCAGAATCGTTACAAAATATCCTTAAGCGACAACCGCCTGCGCTTTACAGTAAATACTTCAAACGGAATTGTTGACCTGGATAGTGAAACCACGCCCGAACCTGGAAAATGGTACCATTTGGCAGTAGTTTACAACGGACAGGATGCCGAGCTGTGGCTGAATGGGGAACTTGATGCTTTTAAAGCGCATACCGGCGCTATTAATAACAGCCCTGTAGCGATGGTCTTTGGCCAGCAATTGCCGGGCAGCCCTTCTTTTAATTATCACGGAAGCCTCGACAACATTCGGATTTTTGACTATGCCCTCAGCCCTGATTCCATACAGACAGCTCAATACCTTAACACAGAAACACTGACATCATCCATATCCGAAATGTTGAGCGTCCATCCCAATCCGTCAAAAGGAAATAGCTTGACTGTCCGCATGCAGCCCATATGCCTGCAATCGATGGTATACAGGATTATTCAATCTGATGGTCGCGTTATTACTTCTGGAATAATTGAATATCAGCACCATAGCGAATTTACACTGACTTTACCAAAAGAACTGTCGGCAGGGCTTTATATTTTGGTGCTGGAATGCAATTCACAAGCCAATCATATCAGGTTTGTCATCGCACCATAAAATTAACACAAAAGTATAGCAGCAATGTGCAAATATCATTTTTATTCACCACTATAGTGATGTATATCTGCAACTTACACCTTTTTTTGTCTTAAAAGTCATAAAGAGAGCATTTCGTGAAAAAATCACAAAATGATAACCCGCTACACGAACTTGCTAATTGGGTAAACACTTTTTGGGGAAATGAGTAGTAGTTTTACACAATCGTTTGCAGTATATTTTCACTTGAACATTGACACGGCTTATGGACATCGCAAAACGGTTTAACCAAAACCCACTTTTAAGGCCCCTGCACATCAAACCCAGCATGCCTGGCATGGAAATCCTTTGTTTGCTCAACCCGGGCGTATTCCGTTTTGAGAATAAAACATGGATGGTTTGTAGGGTGGCTGAACGCCCACCCCAGCAGGAAGGGACAATTCAGGTGCCCATTTTTAATGAAGAAGGGGA
>CAYTUA010000056.1:0-2990 GCA_964440855.1 uncultured Lentimicrobiaceae bacterium | reverse complement strand
AAAGTCTTAAAGTCTGAAGGTCTTAAGGTCTTAAGGTCTGGGGTTCTGGAGTTTCTCTGTATTATGAATTGCTTCCCAAAAACTTATCAGACGTGGACTGTCCTTGTTGGCTGATGCCTTTGGATTTGAAGTTTTTTTCAATGGTTTTGATCAAGATAATCAAGTCTGGTACAAAGCTACAGTTATCAACATAGTAAGCAGTGAACATCGCATTTAAATTTTTATTCCCAGCTGATGGCGCTGTGGAAATTGACCTGCGCCCAGCCGTTGATGACTTGAATCAGGTGTTATTTAAAACTGTAAGCACTTCATCAATAACCATTTCTGCTGTTTTCGCCGGAAAAGCCGTCAATTTTGCAACTTCCATACAATCCTTTAACACCGGCTTGCCTTTGCCGTTGATGGTGGTTGTGTGGTTGTTGTTGAATCCAACGGATGGCAGTAGATCATAGCCAGGAGAAAGCTTCCAGCTATGATCGCGGTATATGAAAGAAAAGTTTTTTGCATGGTCGTCTTTGTTGCCTATGGCGACATTAAAAACCATGAGCCTGAACATCTTTACCGCTTCGTTGAAGTCTTTGGTCAATGCCATGGTTGCTTTGAGCAGGTCGGTGTAATCGAGTGAGGGCAAGCGATGGCTGGCATATAACAGCCCTGCTGCGCTATGCACATGGATGGGTTGGCCTTCGAGACGATCGAATCGCTGTACACCAAAATATTTCCCATCAAACAAGCGGGTTTCAGGCATTTCGATCCCGCACTTGCCAGCCAATTGTGCATAGTGGTATTCAATAGCACCCACCTGTTCGGGGTCAACAGATGCCCTGAATTTGATGAGCCAATCTGTTCCGTCAATTTTCACGAGCACTTTTGGTCTTGCACCACCAGAAGAACCTGCTTTATCGAAAATTTCACCGAGGGCATCGGAGGCAGCAGCGTTAAGAATCTTCGCCACCTCATTGGCGTAGTATTGAAGCGGATGTTTTAATTCAACATTGGGCAGATCAGTTTGGACCGGGTGATAGGATAATGCCCCCATTCCATGATTGCCCACAAGACTGAGCCTGTCAATGACGGTAAATTCAGAGGGATTCAATCCTTTTTCCTTCAACCAACGATCGGTAAGCAGCATGCCCCAACCATCGGGAAGGCTGTCGTTAAAGACACCAAAGAGCCCATTGAAAGGTTCTGCCCTGGCTGTAAAAACCCCGCTTTTCAGGGGAAGGTAAAAGGGTGATATGGAGAATCCGTCCCTTATCCATTCGGATTGATATTCGAACACGCAACGCTTGTCGGGGGCAAGTGCCAGCCGGCCTAGCTTTTGTGCCCTATAGAAAACATCAAGTGATTTGGGGTGCTTAATCATTGCGACTGCCTCTTTCACGTGTTTTTACTTTTGATATCTTTAAAACTTCATCGATGCTTTCGTATTGCCTTTTGGTAAACAACTGTTCAAATTCCTCGGTGGCATCCAAAACTAAAGCAATCATTATTACATGTTTCAGTGATATTTCATAAGTGTTCTCAAAACGTTTGAGCGTACCCAAACTCACACCGGATTTCGTAGCAAGTCCTTTTTGTGTGAGGTTGAGCTCAAGTCGGCGATCACGTAAGCGCAATGCAATACCTTTTAGTATTGAAGCAGGATTGAAAGCATCAAGATTAAATTCATTATCAGTTATCATATTATACATTAATGGCTAAAAGTCTATTTGTGGCTAAAATATTAACTATTGCAAAGATAGGGGTTTTTGTTGATTTGTTCTTTGTTGATTTGTTCTTTGTTTTTTGATGATTGTCTGAAGGTCTTAAAGTCTGAAGGTCTGAAAGTCTGAAGGACTGGAGGTCTTAAAGTCTGAAGGACTGGAAGTCTGAAGGTCTGGAAGTCTGAAAGTCGCTCCGTCTCTTCGTCACTCCCTCTCCCCTCGCTATTGCCACTGCTCTATTAACAACAGGAAGCTCGCTATCTTAGTGTATTCCATAAAAACCTGTTTGGCGCTTTCCCTATCCTTCCACCAAATTTTTGCGTTGAAACCGGAGTATTTGCTGGGGGCACTTAAGAGGGTAATGTTAAGGTTGTGATCATCAAAGGTGTCTTCGAAGATCATCATGGCGCGGCGCATGTGGGCGGCGGAGGAGACGATGATGAGGGTATCGATGTGGGGGTTTTGTTGGAGGTAGTTGGCGGTGATTTGGGCTTCGGCACGGGTGCTGGCGGCACGGCCTGGGATGATGGTGATAAGGCTGTCTGGTATGCTGAGCTGGGTGAGGGCTTGTTTGGATAGTTCTGCAAAATTGGGAATGTGTACATCATATTGAGCCAAATACTCGCTGCCGTATTGGATGTTGTTGACGATGAGGATTTCGTCCGTCAGGTTTTGTTTGTAAATGTCTGCTGTTTGGAGCACCCTGTCAGCTATGGAGCCCATGAGGATGAGGGTGGCGTTTGCTTTGGCCGCAGGGGTTTCTTTTACCAAAAAATGACCGGCGTTTCTGAAAAACAATAGGATTGCCAAAGTAAATACCAATAAGGATAAACCTCTTGTTAATTGTTTGGTGTTTCCATCAGGGGACGGACAAGTGTTGTTTGGTGTTTTAATTTTCATTAGCAGCTTCGGATGTGTGGTTTAAAAATTCCACAAGTAATTATTTTTCCGGCAATTCTGCGCTCATTTTAAATCCTAGTCATGTGGTTTTGAGCGCGTAATTGGTCAGACCTTAGCTGTTGTACAATATGCTTGTGGCCAAAGGCTTACGAATGTTTGTACAGGCCATGATGCGATGTTGAAAATCTTGTTCCATGCTTAGGAAAACCTGAAGTGCTCAGATTTAGTGCAGCGAGGCCTTAAGTTGCAGAGGTGACAAACGCGACAACAAACGGCTACATTCCTGATTCAAAGCTATAGCCAAGTTCTTCTAAAGTTTTTGGTTTAGGTGATTCTACCAGGCAGATGTGGATGCTTTTGTTATCAGGTTTGATGGATGTTACA
>CAYTUA010000055.1:0-7521 GCA_964440855.1 uncultured Lentimicrobiaceae bacterium | reverse complement strand
CGGCTCAAAAGTGAGTTCCACTTCGGAGCTGTTCACGCCTTGTATCATCCCCACCTTGTCCTTAACCTCCTGCGGCATGCTTTCGGCAACAGGGCAATTGGGCGATGTAAGCGTCATCAGCACTTTTACATCGGCCTGATCGCTGATGCTGATTTCGTAAATCAAACCCAGTTCGTATCTATTCACCGGAATTTCAGGGTCGTAAATGGTTTTTAAAACCTGTATTACCGCATCTTCCAGCTGACTTTTCTTTGCTGCTTCCATTATTCTATTGATTTATTTTATTGTTCGTATTGAATGGGCTTTCCCGGAATTTTGTCTCCAAAAGGACCGCCCACTATTTTCCTAATTGCTGCTTTTTAGCTTATACACCTGTGCATACAATTTCATCTGTTTCACCATCGAAAGCAGGCCATTGCTGCGGGTGGGCGACAAGTGTTCCTTCAGCCCGATGGCTTCGAGAAAACCCAGATCGGCCTGCAGGATTTCGTCCGGTGTGCGATCAGACAACACCCTGATTAACAAATTCACCAATCCTTTTGTGATGACGGCATCGCTGTCGGCAGTGAACTTAACCCTGCCATCATCAGCCAATTCAGCGTGCAACCACACCCGCGACTGACAGCCGCTGATAAGATGGTTGTTGGTTTTGTAACGCGCATCAATCAGGGGGAGGTTTTTCCCCATCTCGATAAGCAGGTTGTACTTGTCGAGCCAGTCATCAAAAATGGCAAATTCATCTATAATTTGTTGCTCTGTTTCCGCGATACCCATAATTGCATTAATTTTTTACAAAGATGCAAAACTTGGGGCAATTGCATTTCATTTTCCAAAGAACAATCAATAAATTGCGTTGAAACTTTTCATTCTTCAGCCTCAGATATACACTTCTGCTTTGGTTCAACAGCATTTGCTGCCCAAACCGGGCATGCGTATAACCAAAAGGTAACCGAAGCCCTTGCTTGCTTTTGTTTTTGCGTGCAATTTTATTAAGAATGCCCTCCCACGACTATGCGCAGAATTTTGATGTTGAGTACAAAAAAACGCACCAATTGCCAGGGGACAAATCGACGCCAGAAAAGGGTTCCTTTTGTTGGGAAAGGCGGATAGGATTCCTCGCTATATGGTATTATAGGTCTGTTTTTCATTGTTCTATAGTTTTTTTATATTAATTTTTCAAGGGATTGAAGTTTTATTCCGGAAGCAACCACCAGAATGGATAGCCTTTGGCTTTGTGGAGGAACATATAATGCATAAACCATTTGAGCCAATGGCCTGCCAGGCCGGCCTCGCCCATGGTATAGCCAATGCTGCGGCCATAATCGGGATATTTCTCAAAGTCGGGGACAATGGGAAAAACGGTCATGGTTGCGGCAGCCCCTTTGGTCATGCCATATCCTGCCGAAACGATGCAGGCTGCCCCCATACGCCCCATGCTGGCCCGGTGCTTGAGTTCGTGCTCTCCTTTTTTCACCAGGTTGATGATGTTGAGGGCCGTAATTTTCCCCATGACGCCCGAAGGCATGCCTGTGCGTGGTGCGGTGGGAAAAATTTGTGTTCCGTTCTTACTTGTCATTGGTTTGGATATGCCATGCGGTGGTGCAAAAGCAATCCCCGGCGCAAAAATATTGGGATAATCCCTGTTGCGGTAGGTTTCGGGCCAATCGTTTACACTCCATTCCTCATAAGGTTTGGCGGTGTAATCGGCATCCACTTTCATCAGTCCGTTGGGTGCAAAAAGAGTGCTACTGATATCTGAACCGTCTTTCCCGTAGGCTTTCAGTCCAACACCAGCAAATCCGGGTATCAGCATGGCAAAATCAAATGGCAGGGTTTGATTCTCTCCCTCAAGGGTTTCATAATGAATCAGGCCATCCTCTACTTTTTTCACACCGGCGCGTTTGATCCAGTGGATGTTGTTTTCGCGCAAAAAGCTCTCCGCAAACACCCTTGTGGAAGTGATATATCCGCCCCGCTTGATGTGTGCACCCCCCATGCCAAAATCGCCGAGCTCATATTCGTTGGTAATCCACACCAGGTCGGCCATATCAGTGAGGTGGCGCTTGCGAATTTCGTAAGCCACATTCAGGATATACTCAAAGGCAGCCCCCTGGCAGGTTGCCATCGGGTGGCCGGTGCCAATCACAATGCGCTGTTTTTGTCCTTTTTTCATCTTGTCAATGGCCTCCTGTAGCTTCTCCCAGGCATGGGCGGCATGGTCGTATGAACAAACTGAAACCGTATGTTTTCCGGGACCGAGACCTTCGGTCGCTTCAAAATTGAGTTTGGGGCCAGTGGCATTTACCAGAAAATCGTATTCCAACACAATTTCTTCACCCTGCTTTTCGGGAAGGGTATAAACAGCCTTCACAAAGGCCTGGGGGTTTTCGGCATTCCCCTCGGGATGAATACTTACAGCCCTTGCCTGATGAAATTCAATGCCTACCCTTTTGTAACGGGGTGCCAGCTTGAACCGCACCTGATCAATCGTCATCCGCCCTACCCCCACCCAGATATTGGAGGGTATCCATTGGTAATAGCTGCTGGGCGCTACCACAACAACCTTGTGTTTTTTTGAAAGCTTTTTGCGCAGGAATGCCGCAGCGGTATGTCCGGAAATACCGGCTCCCAGTACAAGAATGGTTGACATTGTTTTTTTGGTTTTGGTTGTGAACCTTAGCCTGAAATCGTTTTTCAGTTCACAAATATATTGAAACTTCAACCAAAAAGAAAGGCTTATATGTTTTTTTTTAGATATGAAACCGCTGATTCCAAAAAAGTGCGAGGAAGGCTATTCAACCCAATGCATGCCTTCTCATCAGCACGCACACACCTCACTAAACATTTATTCAAACCCATCGCCAGAAATCCGTCCGTCGGATACATGAAGATTTTCTTAATTTTACACCAATTTATGCAAGCTTACTATCAGTATCGGTGGTGTTTACTGTTTGCAAAGAGTTTAAAAATTGATTGCGTTGAAAAAGTTATACAATACAAAAAGGCTTCCGCTGGTGTGGCTTTTCGTCAGCCTGGCTCTTGCTGTGCTTGTCAGCCCCGCAATCACTCAAAATCATTACACCGTTTTTCACTATCATCCTGATGATTATCAAGGCGATAATCAAAACTGGGATATCTGTAAAGATACAAAAGGACGTGTCTTTCTAGCCAACAATGCTGGGTTGCTGGTATATGACGGTGCTCAGACACGTTTATTCGAGCTTCCTCATAAATCCATCTTGCGTTCGGTAAACTGCTTTGACAGCAAGGTTTATACGGGCTCATTTGAAGAATTTGGTTATTGGGATGAACAGGACGACGGCCTTTGGCAATACCATTCATTGGTACATTTGGTTGATCCTGGTATTTTTCAAAATGATGAATTCTGGAAGATTGTTGAACTGAATGGAATGATTTATTTTCAGAGTTTTGGCAATATCCTGATGTATGATGGTAACAAGGTTGAAGTGCTGGAGATTCCAGGTTCGGTGCTTTTCCTGTTAAAGACGGATGAACGTGTTTTCGTGCAACAAATAAATGGGGCACTTTATGAATTGATCGGAAATAGCCTTCATTTGATGCCCAACGGGGGTATTTTCTCAGATACTGAAGTAAAAACCATTATCCAAACCAATCAGAATGAATTCGTTATTGGCACCAGCTCAAAGGGTTTGTTTACCTATTCAGATGGCAATATCAGTGTATGGGAAACCGACATTTCCGATGAACTTGAGGAGTACACAATAAACAATGGCATGGCTCTGGGTGGCCATTTGGTTTTTGGCACCATTCTTAAAGGCGTTTTTATCATCGATACTAACGGCCGGTTGATTCATCACCTGCACAGTGCAAATGCCTTGCAAAACAACACAACCCTTGCTATTTATGGAGATGAAGAGGACAATTTATGGGTAGGGCTCGACAAAGGTTTTGACTATGTGTGGTTGCACTCGCCCGTTGAAAGTTTCAAAGATCCGGGGCTTGGGCTGGGTACAGTCTACACGGCAGCTTTATATGAAAACGAATTGTATATTGGTACAAATCAAGGTATTTACTACTACAAGTTTGATAAATCAGGAAAAATAATCAACCCGAAATTAATAGAACAGTCGCAGGGTCAGGTGTGGTTTATTAAGGTTTTGGATGGAAAACTCTATTGCGGCTTAAATGATGGCACCTATTTAATTCATGATCACCAATTGGTGAAGGTAGGTGAAATGAATGGGGGTTATAATTTGAAAAAATCTATTTTCAACAACCAGGAAATAGTGCTGCAAAGCACCTACAATGAAGTAGTTGTTTACGAAAAAAAGGATGCCGTTTACAGGCAAATCCGTACTTTGCATGGATTTACTGCACCGGCGAGGTTTCTCGAAGTTGATCATCTCGACAATATACTTTTGGGGCATTCCATCAGCGGGTTGTATTTGCTGCGGCCGTCGGCTGATTTAGACTCCATTATTCAATACACCAAATTGGGCCCTGAGCATGGATTGCATTTCAATGCAAATAAGGTCTTTATGGTTGACAACCGCATTATTGTTCCATCAGGGGAGCAATTGTACCAATGGGACGCCATAAATCAACTGCTGCTTCCTTACCATGAAATAAACGAGCAGTTGGAAAGTTTTGTGTCGGCAACCAATATCATTCCTGCCGGGTCAAATACATATTGGTTCATTAAAAAAAATGAAATCGCTTTGTTCGAAATTCGTTTTGAAAAGGTAAAGCTTCTATACCGTTTTATCCCTGATATGTTTGACTTCGAAATGGTGAATGGCTTTGAGAATATGGTCGAACTGAAAAATAATCTATTTCTGATTTGCCTGGAAGAAGGGTTTGCCCTTATTGACCTTATGCGACTGAATCAACTGAACGAAATTAATAAGCCACCGCAAATCAGCGAGATCGGGTTTTATAAGCAAAACAGCTTACAGAAAAAATCCTTCCGGCCGGGCACAAAAAGCATCTACAAACTCAATCACGCTTTCAATAGTCTCACGGTAATTTTTACAAGTAACGAAATTGTCGGACGAAAAAAATACTTTCAATACCGGCTTCATGGCATCGTAAATGATTGGTCGGAATGGAGCGATCGCACTGCTGCACATTTCACGCGTTTGCCTCCCGGCAATTACATCTTTGAGGTGAGAAGCCTCAGTGCGCGGGGTATGGTTACACCTCCGGCAGCAGTGTCGTTTCGTATCCGCCCCCCCTTGTTTATGACCTGGTATGCTTTTGGAATTTATATCCTGCTCATCTTTAGTTTTTTGGCCCTGATTCGCATCAACCACAAAAAAAAGCAGTGGAAAAAACAAGAGCAAGCGATGAAGGAAGAATATCACCGAATCAAACTACGCAACGAACAAGCCGAAGCTGAAATAATTAAGATGGCCAATGAAAAACTGAGTTCTGAAATAGCGCTGAAAAATATGGAATTGGCAAAAAACACCATGTCCAGTATTCGCAAAAACAAAATGCTCATTAAAATTAAAAAGGAGCTGGAAACCCTTCAGGCAGAACTCAAATACAAGATAAACCCCGATTATTTTGAACAAATATATAAACTCATCAACAACAGCATCAACAGTGAGCATGACTGGGAAATGTTTGAAAACTTGTTCGATCAGGCACACCATGACTTTTTCAAGCGCCTCAAACAAACCTATCCCGAACTTACCCCCCACGATTTTCGGCTTTGCGCCTACTTGCGGCTCAATCTATCTTCCAAGGAAATTGCCCCGCTGCTCAATATTTCTGTAAGAGGTGTTGAGGAAAAGCGTTATCGCCTGCGAAAGAAATTGAATTTACAGGCTGATCAAAACCTGATGGATTTTATCTTGGATTTTTAACTGAAACCACCGAATAGCCCCTGTTTTTCTGCTTGCCATCTTTGTTTGTTCTGTTCTATTCCTTGCATATATCTTATTGTTTATCAACAATATAATAAAATAAAACTTGCATATTACCTGTGCAATACAATATATTACAACCCGCTTGCCTCAACTTAACGCCCTGATCAAATGATGTGGTAATGATGAGGTGTTGTTTTCACCGAATATTTGCATGAAGTAATCAAGTTGATGTAGTTTTATTGCAATCGATTGCGGCATGTAGTAATTTTATCAAAAATGAGGGTCACACTTTACTTAAGTACCAATATTCGTTTTGATTAAATATTGTTTGATGACAAAACCATTACTCGAAAAAAAACCACCTGTTTTAAAAACTGGCAGCTTGTTGCCGGCTATAATTGCCGTGGGACTTTGTTTGTCAGCCATGATGATTTTGACCTCCTGCACCTACAATCGCACAGTTGATAACAAAGAGCAAGATCAAGATGTGGATTCGTTTTTGGAAGATTTGAAGCTCAGGACTTTTAACTATTTCTGGGAGGTTGTTGATACAGTAACTTTTCAAACAGATGACCGCCATCCCACCCGTGATTTCACCAGCATTGCAGCAACCGGTTTTGCCCTTCCCTCTTATATCATAGGTATTGAAAACAACTACATCACCCGCAAACAAGGGGCTGACCGGGTTTATAGGGTGTTGAAATGGCTCCACAACTCAAAACAGGGTGCTGATACCAGCGGTACAACAGGTTACAGGGGATTGTACTACCATTTTCTACATTATGTTGATGGTACAAGGTATAAGAATGTAGAACTCTCCACCATTGATAGTGGGTTGCTCTTTGCAGGCATCCTCACCTGCCAATCCTATTTTGACAGCAATAATGAAACCGAAACCCTCATCAGGCAACTAGCTGATTCCCTGTTTCTGCGGGCCGAATGGGATTGGGCTATGGATGGAAATAAAACCATGTCGATGGGATGGAGACCCGAATCAGGCTTTATCACTTCGCGATGGGAAGGGTACAACGAAGCCATGATCTTGATAATTATGGCCTTGGGCTCTCCTACCTACCCCATACCTGATGACGCCTGGGCCAATTGGTGTGCTACCTACGATTGGGAAGAATTTTATGGCTATGAACATGTAAATTTCGGGCCCTTATTTGGCCATCAGTATTCCCATATGTTTATCGATTTCAGGGGCATACAAGATGATTATATGTTTGCAAAAGGAATTGACTATTTTGAAAATTCCAAAAGGGCAACACTTTCAAACCGCGCCTATTGCATTGACAATCCATTGTCTTTTGAAGCTTATTCCGAAAACATTTGGGGCCTCACAGCCAGCGATGGGCCTGCCAATATAGCAATGGATTACAAAGGAAAACAGGTTCAATTCAGCACCTATAGTGCCAGGGGGGCGGCTACCGGTTATCAGAACGATGATGGCACCATTGCCCCTACAGCTGCCGGAGGGTCCATCCCTTTTGCACCTGATGAAACAATCGCTGCTTTGCACGAAATGAAAAAGGCCTTTGGTGATAAACTCTATCAGGAATATGGTTTCAAGGATGCCTTTAACCTAAGTTATGCCGAAGAAGGATGGTTCAATGAGGATTATATCGGCATTGATCAGGGGCCGATACTTATACAACTCGAAAAT
>CAYTUA010000054.1:0-5036 GCA_964440855.1 uncultured Lentimicrobiaceae bacterium | reverse complement strand
CATTTTCATCCGTTTTTAGAATCTGTTTAAATAGCGTATAATGTTGCACAGACTTGACCATTTGCCAAGTCAGGCATTGAACAATAAAAGGATTAATTTTGTTGTTTATGCAACTATATCATTACCGACCATGAAACATGCTGATCTTTTCGACTCGATAGGATACGTTTGCACTGCCACAGCCCGCGAACTGAGCAGAGCGGCCACCAAGGCTTTTCACCAGGCCGGATATGCTCTTAGCTTTGAACAGTGGACCTTGCTCGTAAGCTTATGGAACAAGGACGGGCAATGCCAGCACGAACTGGCAAGTTGCCAGGGCAAGGACAGGCCTACAATAACCAGATTGGTTGATAAACTTGAAAGAAACAACCTGGTTTTGCGGGTGCCATCTAAAAGCGATAGAAGGGTAAAAATGGTTTATTTGACCCATCAGGCCAAAGAAATGCAATCCGGCCTGATGACTATTTACGACCAACTGATGAAACGTGCCTTGTTGCAAACCACCCATTCAGAAATAGAAAATTGTAAGGCTGGTTTGTTACAAATTCAAAAAAATCTGAAACAATAACAGCCATAAAATAGTTGCATATATAATTAATAATCACATATAGTTTAACATGAAAAAAGTAATCCATACAGCTGACAGCCGTGGCCGTGCCGAGCATGGCTGGCTCAGCTCCCGTTTCAGTTTCAGTTTTGCCGACTACTACAATCCCGAACGCATGCATTTTGGTGTGTTGCGGGTGCTCAATGACGACATCATACAGCCCAAAATGGGTTTTGGCATGCACCCGCACGACAATATGGAAATTGTTTCCATCCCATTGAAGGGTGCGCTTGAGCATCGCGATAGCATGGGCAATGGAAGCATCATCAAAGTGGGTGAAGTTCAATTGATGAGTGCCGGTAGCGGTGTGCGCCATTCGGAGTTTAACCCTTCAAAAGACGAACCGGGCAGTTTTTTGCAAATCTGGCTGTTCCCCAAAGAGCGCAATATAAAACCACGCTATTTCCAAGACTCTTTTAAGGCAAGTGATATGCAAAATAAAATGCGTGTGATTGTCTCCCCAACAGGCGAGGATGATAGCCTTACCATCAACCAGGATGCCTGGTTTAGCATGGGAAATGTGCAAAAGGGGCAAAACTTTACGTATGAAATCAAAAACAACGGCAACGGATTGTATATCTTTGTGATAAAGGGCAGTCTTGAAATAGCCGGTGATGTCTTGTATAGGCGTGATGCAATGGGTATTTATGAAACTCCAAACATTGCGATAGAAGTGAAGGAAGATTCTCAATTGCTGTTTATAGATTTGCCCATGCGATAAATATTTCAGCATGCGCGTTACCAATGCCATTAAAGCAAGTTTGCTGCTTGCCAGCACCATGACCATTATGGCCGGGGCCATTGTGGCACCCTCGCTGCCCCGCATCAGTGATGCCTTTGCCCATATGGCCCACATCGATTTACTCAGCAGGTTGGTGTTAACACTACCTGCATTGTTTATCACCCTTTTTTCGAGCCTTGCTGGATGGTCCATCGACAAATTTGGCCGCCGGGTGATGTTGCTTGGCTCACTTCTGCTATATGCACTGGCAGGTACTACCGGTGCTTATATCAACGATCTGTACCTCATATTGGTGGGGAGGGCCTTACTGGGCATAGCTGTTGCCGGAAACATGATTGCCATCAACACCCTGATTGGTGATTTGATGCAGGGAGATGAACGCAGTCGTTTTTTTGGTTTTCAAGGGTCGTTTATGGCTTTTGGCGGTGTATTTTTTATCTTGCTGGCCGGTTGGCTGGCCGACATCAGTTGGGAATTGCCCTTCTGGATTTATAGCCTTTCACTTGTTGTGCTTGCCTTGTGCTATGTTTTTGTGCCTGAACCAGTTCGCATTACTACAAACAAACCCTTGGCAAGATCCTCCACAAACAGCTACAAGCCAGCAACGGCTTATTTTATTATGTTTATGGGTTTTACAGGCATGACCCTTTTCTATATCATTCCGGTACAGATTCCTTTTCTGTTGGCCGGCTTCGAAAATGTTAGCAACAGCCAAATTGGTTATGCCATCAGCTTATCCAACTTGATGGGGGCTTTGATTTCCTTTTTTTATGGAAGAATCAAGCAAAAGCTAAGTTTTCAGTGGATTTATGCCCTTACCTTTTTGTTGTTTTTCCTGGGTTTTATGGTAATATCAAATGCAGGAAGTTATTCAGCTACCCTTTTTGGATTGGCCCTTGCCGGATCAGGGGCGGGTTTGCTCTTTCCCAATGCCAACCTGTGGATGGTTCACATTGCCCCTGAAAATAAACGAGGCCTGCTACTGGGCCATATGAATATGGCTGTGTTCATGGGGCAATTTGTTTCCCCTTTGATGGTGCATCCGCTTATTCAAAACAAAGGAATACAAGCTGTGTTTTTTTATCCGGGCCTGTTGATGTTGCTGATCGCAGCTTTGTTTGCGGTGCATCAAATAGGAGGGCCAAGAAAATAGATTTTTCGCAGTGCACAATAAATTGCCACAGGATAAACAGCCCGTAAGAAGGCAGACAGTTTTTTTTAATCTGAAGTTAACACCTTTGCAGCCTTATCCAAATTGATTATCCCTATTTTTGTGCCAACAAATAGCTACCAATGAAAAGAATCCACCTCCTTGGCTTATCCATATTATCAGGTTTGCTACTCAGTGCTGCCTGGCCCGAAAGGGGTTTTGTCCCATTCATATTTATTGCTCTGGTGCCTCTGTTTTTTGTGCAGGATTATTTAGGCAACCCGGCATTAAAAGTAAAAAAAGGCAGTTTGTTTTTGTATAGCTGGCTAGCTTTCGCAATCTGGAACAGCCTCACCACCTGGTGGATATGGAACTCGACCGAGATTGGCGGCGTGGCTGCCATTTTCCTCAATTCGTTGTTTATGGCCACCATTTTTTGGATGTTTCATTTCACCAAAAAAAAGTTGTACAACAACAGCAAAGGCTTTCTGATCCTTATCTTTTATTGGCTCAGCTGGGAATTGTTCCATAACAATTGGGACCTTACCTGGACCTGGCTACACTTTGGCCATGTGTTTGCCACCAAACCCATTTGGATACAATGGTATGAATACACTGGCGTGCCGGGAGGTACAGTATGGGTATTGCTGATGAACATTGTGATTTATAATGCCATAAAAGCAGCCATGCAATGGAAAATGCAAGCAAGACGTGCCGGAATGATGGTGGTGGCAGCTGTATTGCTCTGGATGATACCGGTAATTATTTCCAGTACCATTTACAACAATTACGAAGAAACAGGTGAGGTCGTAGAAGTCATTGTTGTGCAGCCCAATTTTGATCCCTATTCCGAGCAATACGAATTACCTGCTTCCACAATCATCGAGCGTAATCTGTCGTTGGCGGCCAGTGTTATGAACAACAAAACGGCCTTTATTGTAAGCCCCGAATCGGCCATACAGGATGAAATATGGATGGAGCACACACAATCTTCCTCAAGCCTGGCATATGTGCGCGATTTTGTAAGGCAGCACCCTCATATAGCTGTTGTGATTGGCGCAAGCACCTTTAGTATGGTGCCCCAAGCTGAAGAAGGTCACTTTGCGGCCCGCAAATTCAGGAATTATGAGGGATACTATTTTGCGCACAACACGGCCTTTTATATCGACTCAACGGAGCAGCTGTCGCATTACCACAAATCGAAACTGACGCCGGGTGTGGAAATGATGCCTTCCTGGTCTATTTTGCGGCCATTGCAAAACTATGCCATCGATTTGGGGGGAACAGTGGGCAGCCTGCGGGTGGATGACAACCGCACTGTTTTTGAGCATGCCGGCGGCAACATCCGCATCGCACCCATCATATGCTACGAATCTGTTTACGGCGATTTTGTGAATTCCTTTGTTCGCAATGGGGCCAACCTGATTTTTGTGATCACCAATGATGGCTGGTGGGGCAATACGCCCGGTCATCGGCAGCATTTCCTGTTTTCGGTGCTGCGTGCCATCGAAACACGTCGCAGTGTCGCCCGTTCGGCCAATACAGGTATTTCGGCTTTTATCGACCAGCGCGGGGAAGTGTATCAGGCTACCCCTTATTGGGAGCAAGCCGTTATCAGGCAGCCCATATACACAAACAACGAAATAACCTTTTATGTAAAGTGGGGCGATTACCTGTCGCGCATTGCGGTGTTTGTAAGTGCTGTTTTTCTGCTAACGGGATTGGTCAGGGGATTTCTTATTAGAAAGAAAGCCATCCTTAAAAATAATTAAGTAGTTGTGCAGAAAAACTTTAAACTGTCATTAGGTCCTTTTCAGGGTATAACTGATGTATATTACCGCCAACTGTTTGAGGCTCATTTTGGTGGCATCGACAAATATTACACTCCCTTTTTTACCGGAATCTACAAAGTTTCAGGCCGCAGTTTGCGTGCCCACGAAATTGATCCTGCATGGAATAATACAGCCAAGCTTTGCCCTCAAATCCTGAGCCGTGATGCGCATGAGATTATCCTTTTTGGTAAAGCTTGCAAGGATTTGGGCTACAACGAAATAAACTGGAATATGGGCTGTCCTTACCCGCGTGTGGCCAAAAAGAAGCGGGGTTCCGGTTTGCTGCCATATCCCGATCTTGTTGAGAATCTGTTAGCCGACATCAAAAAGGAATTGCCACTGAGCTTAAGCATCAAATGCCGGCTGGGCTATGAGGACCCTCACGAACTGGATGCCCTTATTCCATTTTTTAATGCCTATGGCCTTTCAGAACTTATTGTTCATGCGCGCATCGGCAAGCAACTCTATCAGGGTGGGGTGAACGAAGATCGATTTGCACAGATTGCAGGAGCCATTACAACAGAATTGGTTTACAATGGCGATGTTTTTAGCAAAGCTGGTTTTGAACGTTTTCAAAATCATTTTCCAGGCGTAGGGCATTGGATGTTGGGAAGGGGATTGCTGGCCGATCCCTTTTTGGCACTTGACCTTAAAAATGAGTGCGATGATGGTTTTGACGAACGCAAGGAAAAAGTGTTGCGTTTT
>CAYTUA010000053.1:0-6932 GCA_964440855.1 uncultured Lentimicrobiaceae bacterium | reverse complement strand
TCCTTAATTTCAATCATCCGTTCAAACTCTGAGCGCAATTGCTCAACAGATTTAACATTCAAAACGACACCACCTACATCTGATTTATGCACCGGGCCAACCACTTTCATCACAAGTGGATAGTTTAATTCTGATGCTGCTTTTTCAGCCTCCTCCATGGTTTTTACCACAGCTTCTCCGGCCCTCGCAATACCTGCTGCATCAAGCAATTGTTGAATAGCTTCGGGGCTGATATAGCCATCCTCTGAACTTTCAATAACAGTCCGAATGATTTCTTTATCAATTTGAGGCATTTCCGGCTCAGGATTTTGGGGAGGGGACGTACTAAAAACCTTGGCCAGCGTATTTCCCAGCTGAACTTCATCGGGGAAATTGACCCTGCCTTTCGAAATAAATGCTTGTACCTCGTTGGCGGCTGTGAGAATAGAAGGCAATACAGGATAAACGGGTTTTTTGCAGCTTTTCATCTTTTCATCAAGCACCTCATACACATCATAAATGTCAGTAAGGCCGGGTGTGCCAAATATGACAACCATCGCGTCTATTTCATCAAAATCCTGGTCAACAGCATCCATAATAATCCCCAGCTGTTCGGCAGTACCAGTTGCTAAAAAGTCGATTGGGTTGGCAACAGAGGAGCCAGGAAACAACTTCTCTTTAAGGGCTTCGGCAGCTTTACCACTTATGGGAGGTACCTCAAGCCCTCCGCTTGACAGGGCATCGGTAAGCATCACGGCAGGCCCTCCAGCATGTGTTATGATGGCTATTCGTTTGCCTTTAAGTTCAGGATAACTAAAAACAGATGCCGTTGCAATTAAATCTTCACGGCCATAACATCTTACAATACCTGCTTTGCGAAACAAGGCATCTACAGCCACATCAGGACTGGCCAATGCACCTGTATGTGATGAAGCTGCCCTGCTTCCTGCCTCACTGCCACCAGCCTTGATAGCGGCTATGCGACATCCTTTTTTGATGAGGGAGGCAGCATGCTTTAGCAGCAATTGTGGTTTTGCAATATTTTCAATATACAGGAGTTTTATGTGTGAATCTGTTTCAGGGTTAAAGTTTTCATCCATAAATTGCAATACTTCTTCAACACCCATTTGGGCGGAATTGCCTACTGAATATACATTGGCAAATGTTAACCCCTTTGGGATGCCTGCTTCCATGATGAAGCAGGCCGTAGCCCCGGAACCTGAGATAAAATCACAGCCTTTGGGATCAAGTTTTGGGATAGGGTAGGTGAAGATGCTGTGGTGCTGCGGGGTAAGTATGCCAACACAATTTGGACCTATCAATGAGCCGCCTACCTTACGGATTGTGCTAACGATACGATCTTCAAGCAGTTTACCTTCATGGCTTTCTTCACTAAATCCGGCAGATAAGATGATAAATGCCCGTGTGTTTTTTTGACTGGTCAGCATATCAATCAGGTCGGGAATAAATCGGGCAGCAATCGCAATTACAGCCAAGTCCACATTTGGTAAGTCTGAGGGATTTGGGTAACTTTTTATGCCTTGTACTTCTGTTTCTTTGGGATTGGATACATAAAGTTCCCCCTTGAAACCACCATCCAAAATGTTTTTCAACACCTTGCCCCCCGGTTTGGTGATATCGTTGGACCCACCTACTACTACGATGCTTTCTGGGTGTGTTAACTGCCTGTTTATCATATCTTAAGTGATTGTTTATTTATTAACAGAACCAATTTCCTGCAAAAGTATGGAATTAAATTTGTATGGTCTTTCCTTGCTGAATATTTAGAATGGGTTTAAAAAGTAGATTATACTTAACTTGCCGCCTTAAAATACAGTTCTTTCATGACTGAATTTGGAATAAGATAGGCAGGCCTCTTACCTGCGTTAAAATAATACAGCCGAATGGATAAAATTTTAATTACAAACGCTTTAAGTAAGAATTATGGGCAGTTGCAAGCTGTTGACAAGCTCGATTTTGAGGTGAACAGGGGTGAAGTTTTTGGTATTTTAGGCCCCAATGGAAGCGGCAAAACCACCACTTTGGGCATGCTGCTTGATGTGGTAAACAAAAGCAGTGGCAGTTTTAGTTGGTTTGGTCAGACACCTTCTGCTGAATCACGCAAACGGATTGGTTCAATTCTTGAAATGCCACTGTTTTATCCCTATTTGACTGGCTTGAACAATTTGCGGATTGTTGCAGATATTAAAGGAATGGCTTACGGTGAAATACCGGAGGTGTTGGAGCGTGTGGGCCTTACTTCCCGCAAGAACAGCAAGTTCAAAACCTATTCGTTGGGGATGAAACAGCGTCTCGCACTTGCAGCAGCCTTACTCGGAAAGCCTGATGTACTTATATTGGATGAACCTTCAAATGGATTAGACCCCCAGGGAATAGCAGATATTCGCCGAATCATCCTGGAATTAGCTGCTCAAGGCATTACCATTATTCTTGCCAGCCACTTACTGGACGAAGTGCAGAAAATATGCAGCCATGTGCTGGTGCTTGATAAAGGTAAAAAGCGCTTCGCAGGACAGGTAACGGAGCTATTGAGCGAAACAACACTGGTTGAGCTGGCTGCTGCCGACAATGAATTACTTCTGAACCGCATGCGACAATGGGAGGGAGCCTGCTCTGCCGAGCTGAAAGGCCCTTTAGTTATCGTTAAGCTCAAACCTGGATATCATGCTGACAAACTGAATGCCTATGCATTTAGCAAGGACATAGTACTGCATCACCTCGCTGCTGAAAAACAAAGTCTTGAACAACATTTTTTAGAACTTCTATCCCAATAATCATGATTACCTATTTGAGAATTGAACTTAGGAAGCTTATCTACAGCAATACATTCTGGATAATCATTGGCTTGCATGCCTTGTTTTTAATTATTGCTTTTGCAGGTGCTGAGGCATTCATTAACAAAGGCTTGCAGAATGCAGAAAATTCGTCACCAACGGCAATTCCATTTGTGTCACTCTATACATTTCCACAAGTGTGGCACAATGTGGCTTATTTGAGTGGGTTTTTTAAAATATTCATGGCCTTTTTGGTCATAATTTTCACAACTGCCGAATTTAGTTTTAAAACCATACGTCAACACATCATTTTTGGCATGGGCCGTACTTCGTTTTTGTTTTCCAAATTCCTGCTCGTTTTTGTGATTGGCATATACGTGACACTTCTAACCGCCCTGATAGGAATTATGCTGGGAATAAGTCATACCGAATCGTTTAGCTGGTCCGTTTTTCTTGATAAAAGCTGGTTTTTAGCAGCCTTTTTTCTTGAAATGGTCACTTATCTGGTATTTGCACTTTTTGTTGCCCTGCTGCTGCGAAAAACAGGATTGTCCCTGATTATTTTTGCAGCTTATATCTATATTGGTGAGCCAATACTTCGGTCAATATTGGGAGATCCTGTTTCGCCCTATCTACCGGCCAAGGCCATTTCAAACCTTATTGTTGCACCCAATACAGCCTTGTTGGAGCTTTTTGGTGTAAGCTTTCGCGAAAGTGTGCGTTTCGTGGATGTGTCCGTATCACTGTTGTATCTCGCTTTATTCTCGATTTTAAGCAGGGTATTAATTAAAAAACGTGATTTGTAGAATCTCAATATGTTAAGCATACGAATAGATTTGTTATTTTTGGCCACTAATTGCCAATAATACTAACCAATTTCACTGGCATATTTTTTTTTTAAAAATGATAAAAAAGAATGCATAAACGATTCAAAGTAAAAGAGGTTGAATCTTTTAGGGAACATCGGATAAAACGTGGAAAGCGTATCTTTGATGTAGTTTTTGCCAGTTTTGCCCTCTTGGTTTTTTCGCCTATCATGTTGTTAATTGCCATATTAATCAAGCTTGAATCGAAGGGGCCGGTTATTTATGCTTCTGAGCGGGTTGGAACAGGCTATGACATTTTTAAGTTTTATAAGTTCAGATCGATGTTTTTGGGTTCGGATGAGGAGCGCTCAAAGCTTTCTTCCTTAAATCAATACCTGATTGATAAGAAAGAGCATGCTGTGCGTGATGAAGAAGAATCGTGTCCGGAATGTGCTGCTAAAGGAAGCTTTTGTTCACCTATTCTTTACATTGAAGGCACTGAAATTTGTGAAAACTGGTATCTTGAAATGAAACGAAGGATGAAGGACGAAGCCACATTCTTTAAAGTGAAGAACGATCCACGAGTCACAAAAATCGGCTGGTTTATCAGGCGCACCAATTTGGATGAATTGCCACAATTCTGGAATGTTTTGCAAGGGGATATGTCTATTGTGGGAAACAGACCTTTACCGCTTTACGAAGCCGAAAAACTAACAACTGACCAGTGGTCTTACAGATTTTTAGCTCCGGCTGGTATCACAGGCTTATGGCAAGTATCCTCCAATCGTTTTCATTCCGAGGAGGAGCGCATACAACTGGATAACAAATATGCCATGATTTCATCCCCCAAAACAGATATAATGATTATCTTAAAATCCATCCCCACCTTTTTCAGGAAAAACGACTATTAATCGGTATTGGGATTATTCACTTTCCTGCGCAAGTTTGCCCAAACGGCTGGCCAGGTCAGGATGGCTGTAATTAAAAAATACATAAGCCGGATGCGGGCTAAGGTTGCTTAGGTTTTCGGCAGAAAGATTCTTCAAGGCATCAGACAATGCTCCAGCATAACCCGTTTCGGCTGTAAATGCATCGGCTTCAAATTCAAACTTCCTGCTAACGATATTCCCGAACAAGCCCATAATAAACGAAATAGGTGTGTAAAGCAGTACAAAAGCCAGCAAACCGATGTGAAATGAGGGCTCATCCACACCAAATGAAGCAGCAAGTTCGGGAACAGACAAAGCCAAAGCAAGCAAAAAGAGCATTACACCGCTCTGAATTATGGAGATAAAAAGTAGCTTATTGATGTGTCCCTTTTTGTAATGCCCTGCTTCATGCACAAGCACAGCAACAACCTGATCGGTACTTAGTTTTTGGATAAGGGTATCGTATAAAACGATTCGCTTTATTTTTCCAAGTCCTGTAAAATAAGCATTGGCTTTGCTGCTGCGCCTTGACCCATCCATCACAAAAATATCCCTGACAGGAAAGTTGACCTGCTCAGCATAATCGTTGATTTTTTTGCGAAGTTCACCAGCTTCCAGGGGGGACAATTTATTGAATAAGCGTGCGATGTAAATACTGCCATAACTTGATAAAGCCAAAATAATTAAAGTTATAAGCGCCCAGGCCGGCAGCCAAAACCAAAAACCCAACAACTCCCAAGTGCCAATCAGCAACAAAATGGCCAATCCGCCAATAAAAAGGGCCAGCAACCACCCCTTAAGTTTGTCTAAAACAAAGGTAGCGGCACTTGTGCGGTTAAAACCATATTGGTTCTCAATTACAAAAGTTTTGTAAATGTCAAATGGCAGCGAAATGAGGTCGGATGCCAGTCCAAGTAGAACAAAAAAGACCAAACCATGCAAGATTGGATTAGAAAAAATCTCCATGGCTGTTTTGTCGAACCAAGCAAATACTTGAAAATAAAGCATGCCTATTAAAATGATGAAACCAAGTGCTTCTGAAATAATTTGTAATTTGCTATTATCTCGCTGATATTGCTGTGATTTCAAGTATTGATCCTGGTTATAAATGCCTTGCACTTCCGGTTTTGGTTTGGCCTTCATATGCGAACGGTTCAGCATGGTAAGAGCAAGCCGTGTGAAAAAGTCAAGACTAAGGAAAACAAGAATAACAATCAGGAATATATCCATGGGAAACACATCAGTTTTTAAAAAAATTAATACGATCCATTTATTTTACGCAACAACCATTCAATAAACAACAAGCTTATGATGAAGCCAAATAGCCAAACGAAGCTAATTAGCGGCTCGTATCGCTTGCTGTAATGTGCGATGGCGCTCAAACCCTCCATTTTCCGCAAGCTATCAGCAATAGATACCATCTGTTGTGGGTAAATAAGAAAACCGCCTGTTTGATCGGCAATTTCAAAAAGCAATTCATGATTGGCCACAGTATTACGCGCTTCTATCGAACCGGACAAAACCCTGAAGCTACCATTAAACCTCCATGTTTCGCCGCCAAAACTTGTCGATGCTTCATAAGCGTAGGGCCCTTCGGTCAATCGTCCTGCGTTGAGCAGGTAGTTGTTTTCGCCTTTTGAAAAGGAGAAGGAGTATTGTGTATTGTCATCCTCATTGACAATAAGCATTTGCAATTCAGGTTCATTAATCAGCTCGCCACTTGGATTGAGCAGTTCTGCCCTGAAAATGATTTCATCATTCAGCAGGAATTCGTTTTCGCCTATAACTTTTAGTCTTCTATTGTCCCGCTCAACGACGAGGTAATTGATAATCTTCAGGATGAGGTTGTTAAAAGTAGTATGATTGCCATTTTGGTTGAAGTCGTGCATCCGCCATCGCCACAAACCTGTTCCTGTGATAAAAGCTTTTTTATGTTCTACTGTTGTGGACGACATTGCAATCAATGGGTTTTCCGTAATCAGGCCACTAATTTTTTGGTTTATGAGCCTTTGGGTAGAAACAACCTCGCTGTAATTAGCCAGATAAACGCTTAGTGGCGGGAAGCTGCTGATGCGATCCTGTTGCAATTTATCAAAAGTAAACAGACTAAATTCGGGCACCACAGCCGGCAAGGCCTCAACGATTTGACCGCTTCTGCCTTGCTCAATATTGAGCCCTGTTTGTAGTCTGTTAAAATAATTGAGCTCGGTTTGCCTTCCAATAATATAGAGCTGTGCTGTATTGGGGTTTGTTTCTGAAAATTGGCTCAATAGATTATAATCAGCTTGGTTGCCAGGAAGTTGATGAAATATGACTAAGCTGTATTCGTTTGAAATGGAAAGGTTGGTATTGGCGTATTCGAGTGTTACGTCGTAATAATCGTCCAAAACGGTTTTGATAGCTCCGATGTCAGGGTGTGGTGC
>CAYTUA010000052.1:0-16251 GCA_964440855.1 uncultured Lentimicrobiaceae bacterium | reverse complement strand
CCCCCATTGAATGTTTTTGGCAATATCGTTACCGAGACTTCCCCCCGCAAGAATGAAATTATCGACGTAAAAAACTGCATTGCAACCGTCGTCATGTTTGTGCGCATCTATGCCTTGTACAACAATATCCGCCACAAGGGCACCATGGAAAGGCTCAAATCATTGCGGGCCGCAAAAGTGCTGAATTACGCCACTGCTGATGAAGTTGCTTTTCATTTTGATTTTTTGGTGCAGCAGCGTTTGCGCCGGCAATTGGAGCAGATCAGCCAAAAAATGGAAATCACCAATGCCATATTGCCCAAAAAAATGACGGAGATGGAACAGATAATTTTAAAGAAAGTGTTTTCACAGATGAGTGCTTACCAGGAAAAGCTGGGGGCAGCATTTATGAGTGCTTTTAAGGGATAGGGGGGGAATATTAGTTGGTTATCGTAACTCACCATTCAATCACTTACAAGATGGTCATTCACGAAGAGTTAGGTAAGAATAGCAAAAACACCGGTAGGGGCAATGAGGTAGTGGAAATGTTTTTGCTGACCGCGGGCATGGTAATTTCTCGCGGCACGGATTGCAAATTTTATCCTTATTGTTATTATCGATCTTTCAAGATTTTTGGATTTCTGCTGGTATGCAGTATTGCCAGAATGTAAATTGTATCAAGCTCTACTATAAAAAAAAATTCCATAGGGAAACCGGCTGGTTAATGCCCTTCGGATATTTTTATAAATTACCTGAAAACGGTTTGGACTTCGTTGTATTTCGTTGATTTTCGCGTCTAAAACCAGTAAGAATTCATTGCCTAAACCATCGCTTTTGTGGTTATACCAAACAGCTGCCTTTGCAGCATCTTCTTCGGCAAAAGGCTTTACAATCAGCTTATACATTAGAGTTGCCCCTTAATTCTGGCTTTAACCTCTGTCCAACTTGAACCTTCGTCTCGATTCTTATTGTGATAATCAAGCCTCTCTTCGAGAAGTTGCTTCGCATCAGGGGATAATCCTACCTGGTCATCCTTTTCAGCAATGCTATCCCAAATGGCTTCCACCATTATAATACGTTCCGGTACACTCAGCTTTAATATGTCTTGTAGTATCTGTGTCATGGTACAAATTTAACGAAATAAAAGTATGATTGGTGCAATTTTTTTACAAATGCTTATTCAGCCTCTAAGCCAATTCTTTTGCGACAAACCACTCCTCACTGGCGTGGTCCCGGCCATTTGGGAAACAATTCAGTCTATCAACAAAGATAGCTGCTTGATTATTTTTAATTTGTATCAAGCCTGGAATCCGTACCAAGGGTAATTATTTGATAACATAAGCTTTGTCAGCAGGGAATAGCAAAGCATTATTTCATCAATACCGTTTGGTATTTATTACAAACAAAAAAAACCGCCCATCCGGACGGTTTTTTTTGTACACCTAATAAGGTTGAATTATTTCAATCCGCTTTGGATAAGGAAGGGTTCGATGTCGGGTTCTTGTCCGCGGAAGTTTACATAAGCTTCCATGCCTTCCCAGTGGGCGTTGCCTGCGAGGACATATTTGCGGAATTTTTCAGCCAGTTCCTGGTTGAATAAATCGCCCGAATTTTTAAAAGCGTAAAATGCATCGGCATCCAACACACCGGCCCAGCGGTAAACATAGTATCCGGCAGCATAGCCCGAACCAAAAATATGACCGAAGTTGGGTGTGCGGTAGCGCGGAACAATCTCATCGATCAGGCCAAGACGGTCCATGGATGCTTTTTCAAAAGCATTTACGTCGGTATCGGCATTCACCGGGGTGGTATGCCAATCCAGGTCGAGGATGGCAGCGGCAATGTATTCCACATTGGCAAAACCCTGGTTGAAGTTGCCTGCATTGTTCAGTTTCTCAATCAGCTCATCAGGAATAGGTTCACCTGTTTCGTAATGCAAGGCATATTCCTTGAGCAAAGCAGGCTCGCTGGCCCAGTTTTCAAGAATTTGTGAGGGCAGCTCGACAAAATCGCGTGGCACACTTCTGCTTGTGCGGTTGTAATGCCCGTCAGCAAAAAAGTTGTGCAGTGCATGGCCAAATTCGTGGAAATAGGTGGTATTTTCGTCCCAGCTGAGCAGGGCAGGTTTGTCGCCTACCGGGCGGGTAAAGTTCATCACCATGGTAACGACAGGGGCAATTTTGTTGCCATCTGCATCATAGGAGCCACTGCGGTAGGTGCCGCACCAGGCGCCGCCACGCTTACCTGGCCGTGGATGTGGGTCGATATAGAGTATGGCCAGGTGGCTGCCATCCTTATCAAACACTTCATAGGCTTCCACTTCTTCGTGATAGACCGGTATTTCCGGGCGTTCTTCAAATGTCAGCCCAAACAATTTGTTGGCGAGCGTAAAGCTTCCATTGCGTGCATTTTCAATAGAAAAGTAGGGTTTGATTTCATCTTCATCCATATTGTATTTCTCGGTGCGTAGCTTTTCGGCATAATACCACCAATCCCACATTTCCAGGTCGAAACCGCCTTTTTCGCGGTCGATGATATCCTGCATCTGCTGGCGCTCGGCTTTGGCCACCTCCAGGGCGGGCTCCCATATCTGATCAAAGAAATCGTACACATTCTGCGGGTTTTCGGCCATTTGTTCCGAAATAAAGTATTCGGCATAATTCTCATAGCCCAGCATTTCGGCCATCTGCCTGCGCAGCTGCATCAATTCAAGGAAAAGGGCTTTGTTGTCGTTTTCGTTGTCGTTGTCGCCCCTGTTGATGTAAGCGGTATAAATTTTCTCACGCAGGTCGCGGCGTTCTGAAAACTGAAGAAAAGGTATCCAGCTTGGTTTGGCCAGTGTAAACACCCATTTGCCTTCGTGTCCGGATTTGGCAGCTTCATCGGCAGCAGCGCTTATAACAGCCGCAGGCAAACCGGCCAGGTCAGCTTCGTTTTCCAACACCAATACAAAGCCATTGTTTTCGGCCAGGAGGTTTTCGTTAAGCTGCAATGATGTCATGGAAATTTTTTCATTAAGCGCCTTAAGTTCTTCGCGCTCAGCTTCGGGCAAGGCGGCACCATTGCGGGCAAAATCGTTGTAGATTTTTTCCACCACACGCATTTGTTCATTGTTCAGGTCGAGCGATTCGCGTTGATCGTAAACGGCCTTGATGCGCGCAAAAAGTTCTTGGTTAAAACGGATTTTGTTTGAATGTGCCGATAGCATGGGGGTAACTTCACGGGCAATCTCCTGCAAACGGGGATTGGTGTTGGCTCCTCTAACACCGCCAAAAACAGGGCTTACACGGTTCAGCATTTCACCGGATCTGTCGTAGGCTACAATGGTGTTTTCAAAGGTAGGTGCTTCCTGGTTGGCAACAATGGCATCGATATCTGCCTCTCGCTGGGCGACGGCTTCCTCAAATGCAGGCAAATAGTGTTCGTCGTTAATCTGATCGAAAGGTGGAACACCAAATGGGGTGTTGAATTCCGTAAAGAACGGGTTTTCGGGTTTTTGCTCCTGCTGGCAGGCGGTCAGCATAAAGCCAAGGCTCAGCAGCACTAAAAAGAATTTCTTCATAGGTAAATCTGGATAGGTTAATGAAAATGGTTTATTATGAATTAAGGCACAAATATAGTGATTTTTACGTGTATTTGCAGGGTATAGTCTTGAGTCAATTGTATTGAAATAGTCAATCAACCAAAAAACGGCACGGGTTGAAAACCGATGATTAATGAGTTCACTAACGCAGCGAAACCCTTGTGATGCCGTGCCCGCCTGACTCTGCCGGTGCATCTTCAAAATGATGTACCGCTTTTTGCTTGGCCAATAATTCGCGGATCACCTTGCGTAATATCCCATTGCCCTTGCCATGTAGAATATTTATTTCTTTCATACTGAGCAGGATTGCTTCGTCCAGGTATTTCTCCACCTGCTCCATTGCTTCCTCTACCCGCTTACCCCGCACATCGATGGTGAGGTTGAACTGGCTCACCTTTTCATTCAGGTCACCTCCCATAGATCCTTGGCGCCTGGCTTTTGTGGCTTGTTTTATTATGCGGCTTTCCTTGCGGCTCAGTCGCTTCAGCTTTTCGGGGGAGGTGCGCAGTTTCACCGAATTGAACATTACAACAGCCTCATGTTTGCTTAAGGATAGGAGCTCTCCCTGCAAATCCAACTCTTCAATATGTACCATATCACCGGGTTTAAGCGTGGTATCAATTTCGGGCTCTTCCACTTCATCCTGCAGCAATTCCTCTGTGTGCTTCACAGCTTCATCCACCATCTTTTCCTTGGTTTGCTGCAAGCGTGCCCTTATTTCCTTTGTTCTTTCCTTTTCGGCCTGTGCTTCGCGTATCTCTTTAATGGTTTGCTCTATTTTTTTGTTTGCTTTGTCAATCAGCAATTGGGCTTCGCGGCCGGCATGGGCAATCAATTGCTTTTTGCGGTCTTCAAAATCGCGCGTAAGCCGCTGGTATTTTTCAATTACCTCATTCAACAAATCATCGGCCAGTTTGAGCTCGGTTTGCTTTTTTGCAATTTCTTTTTTTTCAATCTCAAGTTGTTGCAACTGTTCATCAAAATTGAGCTGGGAGTGGCCGGTAATATCGGCAGCTTTCTTGAGTGTTGCTTCGGGGAAGCCAATTTTTCGGGCTATCTCAAAGGCGAAGGAACTGCCAGGATTGCCCACTTGCAGGGCATAAAGAGGCTGCAACTGACGCGTATCAAACAACATGGCTCCGTTGCGTATGCCTGGCGAACTGTCGGCCAATAGTTTCAGGTTGGCATAATGGGTAGTAATCACCCCACAGGCCTTGATGCTGTTGAGTTCAACGAGAACAGCCTCAGCAATGGCACCACCCAATTGTGGTTCGGTCCCCGTGCCAAACTCATCAATCAAAAACAGGGTTTTATCACTGGCATTGGCCAAAAAGTTCTTCATATTAAGCAGGTGCGAGCTATAGGTACTCAAATCATTTTCAAGCGATTGCTCATCACCAATATCAATAAAAACATTTTCAAAAACACCACACACAGAATCCGGCTGCATGGGTACCGACAGGCCGCACTGCACCATATACTGCAAAAGTCCGGTTGTTTTCAGGCAGACTGATTTTCCGCCAGCATTGGGGCCCGAAATCACCAGTATCCTGTTATGCTCATCTATTTGCATATCCAACGGCACAATTTTCCTCTTTTGCTCTTTCAATGCAATCTCCAGCAAAGGATGCCGCGCCTGATACCAATTCATCAATGGGTTGTTAACCAATTGTGGCCTCACCGCGCCTATTTTACGCGCCAACAAGGCCCTTGCATGGGCAAAATCAATTTTCCCCAACATTTGCCAAGCCAGCAGGAGCATGGGTAAATGGGGGCGCATTAAATTGGTAAAAGCCAGTAATATGCGATGAACTTCACGTTTTTCAGCATATTCCAATTCCCTGATTTCGTTGTTTGTTTCAAATATTTCGGCCGGCTCGATAAATACTGTTTGTCCCGTTGATGATTCATCATGGATAAAGCCGCGAAGTTTGCGCTTGTCGGCTGCCCGCACCGGAATAACCATGCGGCCATTGCGAACGGTAACTTCCACATCGCTGTCGGTCCATCCTGCACTTTTTGATTCGCCCAGCAATTGCTTGATACGGCGTTGAATGCCGTTTTGTTTTTGCCTTATGTCGCGCCTGATGTCGTGCAGGGTTGGGGATGCATTGTCCGGAATTTCCCCTTTGTCGTCAATCAGGCGGTTGGCTTCCTTTAGTAATTGTTGATCTACTTCAATGCCTGAGATTAAGGAACGAATGGGTTTGAAATGCGCATATTCCTCCATGTTTTCAAAAGCAACCAACTGCTGTATGATATTGAGCATCAACTTCAATTCAAAAAAGGGATCTTGTTCAATCACGGTGCCCTCAATGCGCAAGCGGTGCAATTCGGGGCGCAAGTCCAGATAATCTTTCACCTGAAAAGGCATGCCTGTTTGCATCAGGCGCACAAATGCCTCTTCCTGATCGAGGCTCAGGCCAATGGTGTTTAATTTGGTTGTAAACTGCAATTGATCAGCCAGTTCAATGCCCATATTGCTGATGCAAAAAGATTTCAACATCCGGCGAATGGCATCGAAACCAATTTTTTCCTCAAAGTTGTTCGGATAAATCACCTTGCAAAGATAAGTTCAAAAGGCTTAGCAAACAATGGGAGGCACAGGCATAAAAGCCACAGGTATAAATCCATTGAACAAACTGGGAATCCTAAGCACAGTGCACGGCTGCACTGATTTCTCCCAGCAATTCAGGATTATTTTCCAACACATTACCAACCACCACCACATCAGCACCTGCTTTGGCAATGGCAGCGGCCGTTTCGGCTGAGCGGATGCCGCCTCCGACGATCAGGGGAACAGAAATGGTTCCACTTACGGCCTTTATCATTTCAATTGGAACGTGATTGACTGCACCGGAGCCTGCGTCCATAAAAATGAGTTTCATCCCGAGCATTTCGCCTGCCAATGCGGTGCAGATGGCAATATCATTTTTATCCGATGGAATGGGGATGCTGTTGCTCATATAGGAAACGGTTGTAGGGCGCCCGCTTTCGATTAGCATATATCCGGTTGAAACCACTTCGAGTCCGGTAAGTTTTAAAAAGGGTGCAGCTATCACATGCCGGCCAATAAGCATTTCGGCATTGCGGCCCGAGATGAGCGACAAAAACAGAAATCCGTCAGCCTTATTGCTCAATTGATAGGTATTGCCAGGGAACAATACTATTGGAATATCTGCATTTGCTTTCAGGAGTTTGATGCAGCTGTCCAGATTGTTGTTGGTGAGCAAACTGCCTCCAACAAAAAAGAAATCTACTTTGGCAAGAGCAGCCTGCCTGGCCAGGTGAACAATTTCATCATCGGTGGGTTTGTCGGGATCAACAAGAACAGCAAGCTTTTTACCTGCATGTAGAAACTTTTCGTGAACACTCATTCGTAGGGTTTTTATACAAGTCAAAAATAGAAATTATTGGCTTACTATAAGGCCCTTCAAGCACAATTTTACCAATCGTCGAAGATGTTTAGAAAACTGCTTTGGCAATCTGCTGTATATTATCGGAGCGGCCCATTGTATAAAAATGGAGTACAGGAGCACCCGCGGCAATCAGTTCTTTGGATTGTGCTATGGCCCATTCCACGCCTACCTGCCGCACTTCATTATTATTTTTACAAGCTTGTACGGCTTTTACCAAATCATCAGGCAAATCAATGTTGAAGGTTTGCGGCAGAGTATGCAGGTGGTTGAGGGTTGAAATGGGCTTCAGTCCGGGGATAATGGGCACCTCGATACCGGCTTTGCGACAGTTGTCAACAAAAGCAAAATACCTGCTGTTATCAAAAAACAGCTGCGTAACAACAAATTCGGCACCGGCATCAATTTTTTGCTTGAGAAACTTCAGGTCGCTCTCCAGGTTGGGTGCTTCAATATGTTTTTCGGGGTATCCGGCCACGCCTATTGTAAAATCTGTTGCGGTTGCATTCAACAAATCTTCATCTATATACACCCCCTTGTTCAGGTTTCCAACTTGCTTCACCAGGCCGAGTGCATGGCTGTGCCCGCCGGGTTCGGCCTGAAAATACTTCATGGAGGGCTGTGGGTCGCCACGGACCACCAGTAGGTTTTTCACACCCAAAAAATGCAGGTCGATCAGGGCATTTTCTGTTTCTTCCCTGGTGAAACCGCCGCAGATGATATGCGGAACAACATTCACCCCATAACGATAAAGTATGGCAGCTGCAATACCCACTGTGCCAGGCCTTTTCCGAATTGTCTTTTTCTCAATCAGGCCATTCGGTAGGGGTTTGTAAACAAATTCTTCCTGGTGGTAGGTTATATTTACAAAAGCCGGGTCAAACTCCATTAGGGGTTCGATGGCATGATGAATATGTTCGATATTTTGCCCTTTGAGTGGCGGCAACAACTCAAAAGAGAAAAGCGTTCTATCAGCTTGTTGTATATGGTCTGTAATTTTCAGTAGCTTAGTCATCAGTAATTTACGTATTTAATTTTGCTATACAGCCTCACTTTTGTCATCTTGTTTTAAGGCAGAAGGCACCATGTTTTAACTGCTTAATTTTCGGTGTTTTTATCCTTATTTGTAATTGAGGTTTGCATTCAGCAGGCGTTCGGCATCGGCCACAGTCATATTTTTCCGTGCAGCATAGTCCAATAACTGGTCTTTGCCAATTTTGCCCACATTGAAATATTGTGCTTCGGGATGGGCAAAATAGTAGCCACTTACTGCTGCTGCCGGCGACATGGCAAAGTTTTCAGTAAGTTTGACAGCAGTGTGTTTTTCGGCTTGGAGCAGGTCAAAAAGTTCTCGCTTTTCAGAATGCTCGGGGCAAGCCGGATAACCCGGTGCCGGCCTGATGCCGCGGTAATCTTCTGAAAGCAATTCATTTATTTTCAATTTTTCCTGTGGGTCATAGCCCCATATTTCACGTCTCACTTTTTCGTGCAGGTATTCAGCAAAGGCTTCAGCCAAGCGGTCAGCCAACACCTTAACCATGATGGCGTTGTAATCGTCATTGTCTTTTTCAAATTGCTTTACCAGCACCTCTGTGCCATGGCCTGCAGTTACCACGAAACCACCGAGATAGTCTTGCACCGACGATCCCAACGGTGCAACAAAATCGGCCAGGCAAAGGTTCGGAATGCCCGGTTTTTTTTGTTGTTGATTGCGCAGAAAACGGATGGATGTTAACTTTTTGGCAGGATTATTTACCTCATAAATGTGCACATCATCCTTCTCGGAAAATGCCGGAAAAATGCCCACCACAGCTTGCGCTTTTAATAGTTTATTGGTGACAATCTCATTCAGCAATTGCAAGGCATCTTTATACAGTTTTTTGGCTTCGGCACCTTTTACCACATCATCAAATATCTGCGGGTACTTGCCATTCAGCCGCCACGAATGAAAGAAAAATGTCCAATCAATGTAGGGAACAAGTTCCTTAAGTGGTTGGTCATCAATAATCGTGAGTCCCAAATGCAGCGGTTTGTTAATGATTGTATTATCAAATTCACCTTTGTAACTGTTGCGCCTGGCAGCACCAATACTCACAAAAGTTTCTTCTTCGCGGCTGTTGATGTATTTTTGGCGGAGCATGGCATAGCGTTCATCCTGTAGCTTCAAATAGTCAATCTTTCTGTTGTCATTTGCAAGGAGATTAGAAATTACGCTTGTCACCTTGGAAGCATCGCGCACATGAATAACCGGCTGCCGGTAGGCGGGTGCAATTTTCACGGCTGTATGCACTTCGGAAGTCGTGGCACCACCAATCAGCAGGGGAAGACCAATATTCAGGCGCTCCATTTCGGATGCCACATGCACCATTTCTTCCAGCGAAGGTGTAATCAGTCCGCTCAGTCCAATAATATCAACTTGTTCGTCGATAGCAGTTTGCAGTATTTTTGTTGCAGGCACCATCACGCCCAGATCGATTACTTCGTAGTTGTTGCAGGCCAATACCACACCTACTATATTTTTACCAATATCGTGCACATCGCCTTTAACTGTAGCCAGCAAAACCTTTCCTGCTGAGCTGCTTGCGGTTGTTTTTTCGGCTTCAATATAGGGCAATAAAACCGCCACTGCCTTTTTCATCACGCGGGCACTTTTTACTACTTGGGGCAGAAACATCTTGCCTGAACCAAACAGATCGCCCACTACATTCATGCCGGCCATGAGCGGACCTTCAATCACGTCAAGAGCCCTTGGATAGTTTGGCCTTGCCAGCAGCACATCCTCTTCTATAAAATCAACAATGCCTTTCACAAGTGCATGCTTCAGCCTTTCTTCAACAGAGGTGTCGCGCCATGCATCATGCTTTTCTTCCTTTTTGCCGACGGATTTTCTATTTTCGGCAAAATGCAGCAGTCTTTCAGTTGCATCTTTGCGGCGGTTGAGCACAAGGTCCTCGGTAAGCTGGAGCAAGTCGGATGGAATATCGTCATAAATTTGCAGCATACCTGGATTGACAATTCCCATATCCATTCCAGCCTTGATGGCATGATAAAGGAAGACAGAATGAATGGCTTCGCGCACTTCGTCGTTTCCCCTGAAGGCAAACGAGAGGTTGCTAACGCCGCCGCTCACTTTTGCATAAGGCAGGCTTTCCTTGATCCATGCAGTTGCACGAATATAATCAACTGCATAATTATTATGCTCTTCAATGCCCGTTCCAATGGCCAGGATATTGGGATCAAAAATAATATCTTGTGGAGGAAAATCAAGTTCTTGCGTCAGTATGGAATAGGCTCTTTGGCAAATTTCAATTTTGCGCTCATAGGAAGCCGCTTGCCCTTGTTCGTCAAATGCCATCACCACAGCAGCAGCACCATAGCGGCGGATAAGGGAGGCATGCTGCCTGAATTCGTCTTCCCCTTCCTTCAGGCTGATTGAGTTAACGATTGCCTTGCCTTGCAGGCATTTGAGGCCTGCTTCCAACACTTCCCACTTGGATGAATCAATCATAATGGGCAAGCGGGCAATGTCGGGTTCAGACATTAGCATATGCAAGAAACTAACCATTTCGGTTTTGGCATCCAGCATGCCGTCGTCCATATTAACATCGAGGATTTGGGCACCACCCTCTACCTGATTGCGTGCCACACTGAGGGCTTCCTCGTATTTTTTTTCACGGATCAAACGTGCAAAGCGAATGGAACCACTAACATTGGTACGTTCGCCTATATTCACAAAATTACTTTCAGGACTAATGCTCAAAGGTTCGAGGCCGGTAATAATTGTTTTAGGTTCGGCAGAACTGTTTATAAACCTTGGCTTGCTTTTTTCAGCCAATGCAGCAAATTTCCTGATGTGATCCGGAGTGGTACCACAACAACCGCCCACAATATTCAGGAAGCCATGTTGCAGAAAATCGTGTATATGGCTGCCCATCAATTCGGGGCTTTCATCGTACTGGCCGAATTGATTGGGCAATCCGGCATTGGGATAGGCACTAACGGCAAAAGGGGCATGGTGCGACAGCTCCTCGATATAAGGCCGCATTTCTTTGGCACCCAAGGCACAATTGAGGCCAACACTCAACAAATCAATATGCGAAACGGAGTGCAGGAAAGCCTGCACTGTTTGCCCCGAAAGTGTGCGTCCGCTGGCATCGGTGATAGTACCCGAAATCATCACTTGCAATTTTTGTCCGAGTTCGTCCTGCAGTTTCTGAATTGCAAAGATGGCAGCTTTGGCGTTGAGGGTGTCAAAAATTGTTTCGACCAATAAAATGTCGGCACCACCCTGAATGAGCGCTTTGGCTTGCTCATAATAATTTTCGAGTAATTGGTCGTAACTCACAGCGCGGTATCCCGGGTCGTTTACATCCGGCGACATGGAAGCCGTTTTGTTGGTTGGGCCTAAGGCACCGGCAACATAGCGGGGCTTGTCGGGTGTCTTTGCACTGTATTCATCTGCTGCTCGACGCGCAATTCGGGCTGCTTCCAGGTTGATGTCAAAAACATGCTCCTCGAGGCCATAATCTGACTGAGAAATGCGGGTTCCATTAAAGGTGTTGGTTTCAATGATATCGGCACCCACTTCGAGGTATTCGCAATGGATTTCGTAAACCAGTTCAGGCCGCGTAAGACAAAGCAAATCGTTGTTGCCTTTCAGGTCGGATGGGTGATTTTTAAACTGCTCGCCCCGATAGTCATTTTCGGCCAGTTGGTAGCGTTGTATCATGGTGCCCATGGCGCCGTCAAGCACCAACACATGGTTTTTCAATCGTTCTTTTACAGTAGGTTTGGTAGTTGTCATAGATTTAAAGTTTAATCAAAATCAATGCACATGGTAAATGTACATAAAAAGGGATCACCAAGGGCTGTTTACCTTAGCGTCTCGACCACATTCGAAAAATGTAATTCATTGATTTTAATGTTTTTAATTTATAATTTCCCAGCCATCAAAGCTATTGGGTTAGGTATTAGCACCACTCCTTTCGGGAAGGTTGCTAGGGTTTCGCAGAGCCTAATCTCTCCACCCTTCTTTATAAATCAAAAGCCTCTTTTTAGGGAAGGACAATTGAAATAGTAGCTGCAAAGAAAGTATAAATGTCGGGATTGTGCAAGTTTTTTATTGTATCGTGAGGAACTTGCTGGAACTCGGGGCTTCGGCTACGCTCAGCCACCTTAGATTATAGAAGTTCGATGAATGGCAAGAGTCCAGGTGACTGAGCGGAGCCGAAGGTACCGGTGTTAGACGTAGTATCGTTGGAAGTCAGGGCTTCGGCGAATAAAACCTAAAGAAAAAATACCAAATCTAAAATCAGAAATCATCGAAACCGGCATTTTGCCTGTTTTGGTTTTGCTTGCGGTCGTAAGCATCACAATCAAACTCTATGGAAGCTGACTCTGTGGGCTTACTAAAATCACCCTGACTGATGTTTAGTTTTTTATCTGCATATACCTGTTGCATATACAATGCCCATATCGGCAATGCTGTATTGGCCCCCTGCCCCAGTGTGATTGTTCGAAAATGGGCGCTACGGTCTTCGGCTCCCACCCACACACCAGTCGTTAGATCAGGTGTGATACCCATAAACCAGCCATCGGATTGGTTTTGGGTGGTGCCTGTTTTGCCTGCAATGGGGTTGTTCAATCCATATTTAAAACGCAAGCGTATTCCTGTTCCACTCTCGACAACACCTTTCATCAGCTCAATCATTTTGTAAGCCGAAACCTCATCCAGGGCCTCTGATTTTTCTGGTAAAAAGCGGGCAACCACATTCCCATTCTTATCCTCAATCCGGGTTATGAAACTGGGTTTCACATAAACACCCTTGTTGGCCAAGGTGTTCATGGCGCCCACCATTTCGTAAAGCGAAATATCCGGTGTGCCAAGTGCAATGGCTGGCACGGGATCGATAGGGGCAGTAACGCCCATTTTGCGGGCCATTTGGATCACCGACTCTGGCGAAAAACGCTTGATCAGATAGGCCGAAATCCAGTTGTTTGAATTGGCGAGTGCCCATTTCAAAGTTACTTCTTCGCCAACCCTGTCGGTGGAGGAGGTGCGTGGAGACCAGAAACTGCCATCAAACAACTGTACGCTATACTGAATATTGGGCACCTTGTAACAAGGGGAATATTCACCTTCCTGCATGGCCAAAGTATAGAGAAACGGCTTGAATGTGGACCCAACCTGCCGACGTGATTGTGTAACATGGTCGTACTTGAAAAAGCGGTAATCGTTTCCACCTACATAGGCGCGCACATATCCTGTAGATGTTTCAACCGATATCAGCCCGGCCTGCAAATATGATTTATAATAGCGGATGCTATCGAGCGGGCTCATCAAGGTATCTATGGGACCTTCCCAGGAAAAGACCCGCATATGCACAGGTGTTTTAAACGATTCCAGAATTTCGGAAGGGGAGGCCCCTTCGATTTGCAACGACCTGTACCTGTCGCTGCGCCGCATGGCTTGCCGCATGATTTTTTCAACTTCCTCTTCAATATCTTTCTCGGGAAAAACAAATGGTGCATGTTTCCTGCCTTCCCAATGCTTGGTGAATGCAGGTTGAAGTTCTTCACCAAGGTGCTGTCTTACAGCAGATTCGGCATATAATTGCAGCCAGGAATCGATGGTGGTATAAATTTTCAATCCATCGCGGTAAATATCGTAAGCAGAGCCATCAGCTTTGAAATTGGTGAGTGCCCACCGGCGCAATTCAGCCCTTAAAAACTCACGGAAGTAGGTGGCTTGTCCACTCGTATGGTCCTGTATGCCATAGTTTGACATATCCAAGGGAATACTACTAACCGAATCATATTCCTGTTTGGTTATAAAACCGTAATTGTGCATTTGCGACAGGACAAGGTTTCGCCTTTTCAAGGCACGTTCAGGGTTGCGAACAGGGCTGTACCAGGTAGGTGCGTTTACTACACCCGCCATCAACGCAGCTTCTTCCAAAAGCAGAGAATCTGTTACTTTATTGAAAAAAGTGCGCGATGCTGCGCGGATACCAAAGGCATGGCTTCCAAAAGGAACGGTATTCAGGTACATGGCCATGATTTCTTCTTTGGAATAGTTGCGCTCCAGTTTGGTTGCCGTTACCCATTCCTGGAATTTGCGGATGACCAGTTCAGGTTTGCTCAGGTTTTGTCCGCGTGGAAACAGGTTTTTGGCCAATTGCTGGGTCAGTGTGCTGCCACCACCTTTGTTGTTGCCGGTGACAACACCCCAGGCCACACGGCCTAAAGCCCGGAGATCGATACCGGAATGCTCCGTAAAGCGAATATCCTCAATGGCCAGTAAGGCGTTAACCAAATTGGGTGAAAGGTCCCGGAATTCAATATTGGACCTGTTTTCAATAAAATAGGTTCCCAGGAGCACGCCATCAGCCGAATATATCTCGGAGGACAGGTTGCTGTCGGGGTTTTCAAGGTCCTTAAAACTCGGCATAGGCCCAAACCATTCGTCGGCCACTCCATAAAAGAAAATGGTTAAACCGCTAAGCAGCAAAACAAAGATGAGCCAAAGCTTGGCGATATAGTTGAAAAATGGCTTTTTTAAAGGCTTCTCTTCTGTCATTATAAAACTGCTTTAGTGTTGGTTGTTCGATTATTCGCTTTTTTCGATCCGTATGCCAATATCCTTAATTCCTTCCAGAGGTTCGCGCATAGCTTGTTCAATTTCAAATATATAGGATCCGTTCAAGGGAAATCTTAAAGCCGGGTTCAGCAATATCTGGTGTTCGACTATTTTGCCCGAACCCCGTCCCAGCCAGCGGCCGTCCAAATCGGCCAACATGCATTCAATGGTGTCCTGCGTGGTGTTTCCATTGGGAAAATACGTCTTCAAAAACACATACAGGTTACTGAAACGGTATTCGTTGGTATGGCGCACATTGATATAAAAACGGTAATTGGTTGTGCTGTCTTCTACAGGCACCGTAAATGCAGGACGAAAATCTTTTTCCCAGTAAGCTTCGGGAATGGCTTTGTTTTCATCGTAAATGCGATTGGCGTCGCAGCTAATCAGGCTCAGTGCAAACAGAAACAGCAAAACAAAACTGGTTTTCACTTTCATGTTTTTTGCGGGATGGCGATGCATATGCTTCAACTGCTATATCCAGGTTAAATAATGTAAATCCAACATTTTTATTGTGCAAAAACTAATCAAATCGCCTTAAATCGTCGTTGTTGTTGTTTCCGCTGTATTCCGTTTGCTGCTCTTTCATAAAGGCAAAGTCCTCCAGTTTTTCCGGATAGCGGTTTTTCTTATTTTCCATTGCAATTTCCTTCACTTTGTCAATGGGAATTGCCATCAGGTTGTTGCGGTCGCTGGTGTAGGCATACCACATAAGCTTTTTGAAGATGTCGATTTTCTGCACCATGGCATCTCCTTTTTTTGTTTTCAGCACTGTGCGCTCATCCGGGAATTCCTTTAGGGCATCCTCATAGGCTGCATATTCATAATTGAGGCAGCACTTAAGTTTACCACATTGCCCGGCCAGCTTTTGCGGATTGGGCGACAATTGTTGCACCCGTGCCACACCGGTGGTAACCGAGTTAAAATCGGCCATCCACGAGGCACAGCAAAGCTCTCTGCCACAGCTTCCTATGCCGCCCAATTTGGCTGCCTCCTGCCGCATGCCAATCTGCCGCATCTCAACACGGATGCGAAACTCCTCCGCCATCAACTTAATCAACTCACGAAAATCGACCCGTTCATCGGCTGTGTAATAAAAAATAGCTTTGGTTTTATCTCCTTGATATTCAACATCGTTAATTTTCATATTGAGTTTTAAATCATAGGAAAAATCACGCGTTTTATGCAAGGTTGATGTCTCCAGCTCAATGGCACTTACCCATTTTTCCACATCAGAGAGTTTGGCGTGCCGATAGACTTTTTTAAGTTCTTCGGGTTTGCTGTTTACTTTCTTGCGTTTTAGTTGCAGGTCCACTATGTCGCCAACAAGGGTCACAATGCCTATGTCGTGTCCCGATTGGGCTTCAACTGCAACAATTTCGCCTTCTTTCAATTCTAAATCACGCCCGTAGGTATAAAAATCCTTGCGGTCGTTTTTGAAACGGATTTCAGCAACTCGCAATTCCTGCTTGTTATTGGCATTGTCAAAACCTTTTAACCAGTTGAACTGATCCAATTTACAACACTTGTGCTGGTAGATGCGGTCGTTGGGGTTAAACACCCTGGGAGCACGGCAACATCCCCGCTGCAAAAAATTTTCAGATGTGCCGGCCTTTATATTGTCATTCATGAAT
>CAYTUA010000051.1:0-4000 GCA_964440855.1 uncultured Lentimicrobiaceae bacterium | reverse complement strand
TAGTGTTTGTCTATAAAGTCAGTGTCTGGTTCAGAATGTCCGAGTTCAAGGCTTGCGAAATTTTTAATCGTCAGGAGTTTACTAGTGTAAATGACTGCGATTAAAAATGAGCGTAACGCAGAAATCGGACATTATGGACAGACGCTAATTAGAGGAAGTTTACGTCCACAGGATTAAACCGCTCCATACCACAAAGTGAAGCCGCTTTTCCGTGGTTAATAGCGATTTCGAGCAAACCATGCGATCCGAAAAGCGCAACCAGTTCGGCTATGCTTTCGTCAGTATAGGCTTTGCTGATGTGCCTGATGCGATAGCCGCTGAAGTAAATCTCAAATTTGCGGTTGTTGCGTTGTTCCCGAAAAAGCTTTTCAGTGATATTGGTAATCAGGTTTTCGTAAGCATCCACATGGATGACCATGCCCTTGATAATATTTTGTGATACAGCCGGTTGGAATAAAATCCTGGGTGAAAGCTTTTCGCGTGGCTCGCCCAGCGACGAAAGTGGCTCACCATGTATGAGCAGGGTAGCCGCTTTAACAAACCGGTCGCGTGTGCTAAAGGTAAAATAATCCGAGTCGAGGGGGATGTCCAGTTCAACGGCCTCAATGGGCTGCTCACCAAAAATCATGGAGAAAATGCCATTGTCGGCTCCTATAAAATAGTGACCATCAGCTTTAAGCACAATGTGGGGGTTGTCAATCGATTCCTCTGTGTTCACACCAACAATATGGATGGTCCCTTTTGGGAAGTGGCGGTAACAATTGCGCAGCGTAAATGCGGTGCCTTCCAGGTCGAATTGCTTGATATGATGAGAAATATCAACAATAGTTACTTCAGGCAATTGCGATAGGATGCTGCCTTTTACAGCTGCCAGGTAGTAGTCTGAAGTGCCCCAATCGCTTGTTAATGTAATTATTGCCATTTGTCTTCCGGTTGCTTATGCTAGTTTACTGCAGCTGCAGTAAAAGGAAATTCATGGTCAAAATTACACATTTCGTCACTGACTGCCATACTTATTTTAATAATTTTGGCAAGTAATTCTGTAACTGAAAATACTTAATCCTTTTTCCAAAGCCCAACTATGAGCGAACAGGTAATCCAAATTGAAAACGTAAGTCCGATTGATGTATATGGCCCCAATGATATTCATCTTGAATATATAAAATCCTTGTTTCCAAAACTTAAACTTATTGCCCGCGGCGATTTTATCAAGGTGATTGGCGAAAAGGCCGAGGTAACAGATTTTGTCAACAGGTTTGAGCTGGTGCTGATACATTGCGAGCGCTTTGGGAAAATTGGAAACAGCCTGATCGAGCAGATAATGCTCGGTGATGGCAACGGAAAGCAAACACCCATTGCAGCCAATAGTGATGTGCTCGTGCACGGCAGGGGAGGTCTGATGATTAAGGCCATTACGGCCAATCAAAAACGCTTGGTAAAAAGCAGCGACAAAAAAGACCTCGTGTTTGCGATTGGTCCGGCAGGAACGGGCAAAACCTATACGGCTGTTGCGCTGGCCGTGAGGGCCCTGAAGAATCGGGAAGTAAAGCGTATTATTCTAACAAGGCCGGCAGTGGAGGCCGGAGAAAACCTGGGCTTTTTGCCGGGCGACCTCAAGGACAAGCTCGATCCTTATTTGCAGCCGCTTTACGATGCCTTGCGCGATATGCTTCCTACACAGAAATTATTAACCTATCTGGAAGACGGCACCATTGAAGTGGCCCCGCTTGCCTTTATGCGTGGACGTACACTCGACAATGCCTTCGCCATCCTTGATGAGGCCCAGAATGCCACCCGAAGCCAATTGAAAATGTTTCTGACGCGCATGGGCAAATCGGCCAAATTTATCGTTACCGGAGATATCACCCAAATAGATTTACCCTATAAACAACCTTCCGGTCTTTTCCAGGCTATTGATTTACTGCGTGATGTTAAGGAAATTGATTTTATCTTCTTAGACGAAAAGGATGTGGTACGGCATAAATTGGTGTCTAAGATTATTGAGGCCTACAAAGAGAAGCCAATTGAACAAAAGGCCAGGGAAATAGTCGATGAAAAGGACGAAGACAAACAACCCAACCAAAATTAAAATCTATGGAAAAAGCCCTTACGGAAACCAATTTCAGTTTTCCAGGCCAAACAGGTGTTTACAAAGGCAAGGTGCGCGATGTTTACACCATCAACAACCAATGGATGGTGATGGTGGCCACCGATCGTATTTCGGCCTTTGATGTGGTATTGCCCCGCGGAATCCCGTTCAAGGGACAACTGCTCAACCAGCTTGCTGCGCATTTCCTGGATGCCACAGCTGACATTGTCCCCAATTGGAAGATGGATTGTCCTGATCCGGTGGTGACTATCGGCAAATTGTGCAAGCCTTTTGCAGTGGAAATGATCGTCCGGGCTTACCTTTCGGGAAGTGCCTGGCGCACCTATAAAAAAGGTACCCGAACTATCTGTGGTGTCGCCGTTCCGGATGGCCTCAAAGAGCATCAGCGGCTGCCACATCCTATAATAACCCCCACTACCAAATCGCAGGAGGGCCACGATGCCGATATTAGCCGGGAGGAGATTCTGCAGCAAGGCCTGGTGACGGCTGCTGATTATGCTTTGATGGAAAAATACAGCCTGCTGCTCTTTGAGCGTGGTAGCCAAATGGCTGCCAGGCAAGGGCTTATTCTGGTTGATACCAAATATGAATTTGGAAAATATGGGGAGGAGGTCATTTTGATTGATGAAATTCACACACCGGATTCATCCCGCTATTTTTATGCTGATGGTTACGAAGACAAGCTGAGCAAAGATTTGCCACAGAAGCAATTATCCAAGGAGTTTGTGCGCGAATGGCTGATGGCCAATGGGTTTCAGGGGCAAACAGGCCAACAGATACCCGAAATGACAGATGAATTTGTGCAAAGTGTGAGCCAACGCTATATGGAACTTTTTGAACGTATCACCGGTAAGTCATTTGTGAAAGCTTCGCAATCAGCTATTCATGAAAGAATTGAGCGAAATGTGCTTGCGTTTTTAAAACGCGTGAAATAGCAAAGTTTATATTATAACTCCATGGCTCCCAGCAAATACAACAGGTCGTCAGCCTTCTCCTGATTGCCCGACATTTTATAGGTTTCAACCAAGCCGTTGATCATCCTTTTGATGATGGTAATATTGTTGCAGGGCTCAAAAAAGGCAGCTTCCGGCGAAAGCTTCATCTGCTTGATATACAGTTCAATTTCGTTGCGGGTAAACACCGCTCCTTTGTTAAAGGGATTTAAATAGAACAATACCTCATCCTGATGAGATGACTTATTGTCGTTGGTTTCGTCAATATAGGTAAGGATAAAATGGCGTGGCAAATCCACACCATAAACCGGTATTTTCAGGCTTCGTGCAATCACCAGATAAAACATGCCCAATGAGAGCGGATTTCCTTTGCGGCTTTCCAGTAAATTTTTCAGGTAAAAATTGTCAGGCGAGTTGATGTTGACGGTATTGCCACTGAATTTATTGATATCGTAGAAGATGTGGTTGATTACCTTGATTTTTTCGAGCGCCGTCAGGTTGTTGTTGAGTTCGAGCCATACCTGTTGAATAATCTGACCCACTTCACGTGTAATTTTTTCAACATCGAGGTCAGGGTATTGAAATTTGGTGATGAGCATATAGCCGCGCAAAAGGTCATTGTACCCAAACTTGACCCAATCATTCAGTTCAGCATACAATTGCTTTTGCTGTATCTCATGTATTAGGCCTACAATACGTTGTTGCAGGCCATCGTCGAAAGTGTTTTCCCAGGCTGACTCCAATTGGGGAAGGGCGGCAGGACCATAAGCAAAAATGCGCTCCTTCACCTTGAGGTAAAGGGCTTCGTCAGGTTCATCCACCAAACGGATCAATGCTTTTAGTTCTGCGTTTTCCATTGTTGCAATTCAGGACATAAAATTATCACAATAACCTTGCCTAATTACAAATTAGCAACTGAATTGTTTTAGAAATGTAG
>CAYTUA010000050.1:0-4129 GCA_964440855.1 uncultured Lentimicrobiaceae bacterium | reverse complement strand
TGGGCTGATTTTCGATATCCATAATCAGCGTTACAGCCCTCAGCAGGTCTTGCCTGGCTGATTCAAGATAGGTGCTGAAACTGGTTAATGCAGTGGCGTAAGGCACATGATAATTGCTGAAATCATCTACTTTTGAGCTCAGGTCGAGTACCTGCTCCACATCGGTAGTGGTTTTGAGCGAACGATAGTAATAATACATCAGGTAGTTGCCATATTGGGTGCGTTTTTCGGCATCATCCACCAACTCATTGCGGAGCATGATATCGTCTTCGGTAATTTTTACATTCCTGTAACGGTCAACCTTGCCAATGGAACCAGCCAAATCCTCATCATGAGGAGGCAAATTGTTTATCGAATATCCGATCAGGAAACCTGCAACCAGCGCTGCTATAACAATCAGCAAAGTTTGGGTCGTGTTTTTCTTTTTCATTTTAATTGGGTTTTAGTTTGTTTGTGTAAATTATTTAATCTTGTATAGTTGAATTATGATGCACCATCAAAAAAGTTGGTTTTTTAATTAAAAAAAAAGTTGCTTATTGAATAAAGGTATGGTGTTTTTATCGGCTGTAACCCTTAGCTGTGCTCTGTTGTCATTCACTTTTTCCAGAATCAGGAGTGCCGTAGCCCTGCCCTTTGCTGCAAAACTGACAGAGCCATTTCCGGTATTGATTGTATGGGCACCCTGCAACTCAATAAAATCTGACTTTCGTGGCACAAAGTCCTGATCACTGAAATGAACTTCGATTTGTATTTCCTCCTGACTTTCAATGAAGAAATTCAAGTAATACAAATTATCAAGCGCATAGGGTATCACTTTTACTACAGTGTTCTGCTGCATATATGAAACACCTTGCAATTCGCTGTTCATCATACTGCCACGAAGCATATCCGTATCCAAATTGCTTGCATCCCCCATGAGCATCCAGGTGATAGCCGATCCCAACAAGATGCCGACCAACATGATCGTGGCCATTCGAACTGCTGAAAATCCAAAAAACCAGGCCAGCCTAGTTTCTGATAGAGCTGCTTGCTCCTTCAGATGTTGCTTTTTCAGGATGGCTTGCATGACCCTGGTGGACACGTCCACTTGCTCGTCTTTCAACTTTAAATGGTTCAATTCTTTTTCAATAGCCACCAGACGATCAAAATCGCCCTGCTTTAATCCTGATTTTTTTAGTAATTGGTTGAGCTCCATCTCCTGATCAGATGTTATCCGGCCATCCATTTTGGCTTGCACCAACCGCTTTATTCTTTTTTGCCTGAACCAATTCATGCCTGCTGCTTTTTAAGTTTAATGATCTTACTTGCTAAATAACCATCCAGGTTCTTTCAATTCCCTATTCGTCCTCTTTTGTTTGGTTTGCTTTATTACAAGTATGGGCTTTTATCAAAAAAGTTGGTTAAAAATTCAAATTTTTTCTTTTACCTCATTTACTTAATCGAACACCTACAACATCAGCTATATGAAAAATAAGTTGTTTGTTCCAGGATATGTTTTAGTTGGATGCGCGCGTCGTATAAGCGCGACTTTACTTTTCTCTCAGGTATGTCAAGCATATAGGCAATTTCTTTATAGGGCAATTGCTGATAATATTTCAGGATGACTACTGCCTTATGTTTATGGTTTAAGCGCTGAATAGCATGGCGAACCAACAACTCCTTCTCAGGTTCTTCCTCGTCAATAATTTCCGTCCGCTGCTCCATGCCTACCAAAGTGTCATACCTTTTTTGATACTTCATTTGCGCCAATGCCTCGTTTATGGCGATGCGGTACAACCAACTAAAAAAACGGTAATTAAAGTTGAAGCCCGGCAAAGCTTCATACGCTTTGATAAAGACGAGTTGAGTAAGCTCCTCTGCCTCGCTTCCGCTGTGAAGCATGCGCAATAAAAGATTGTAAACAGGAACCTGGTAGCGTTTTACAAGCAAACCGTAAACATTCACATCGCCTTGAAGCACACTTCTGATGATGTTATGATCGTTGGTTGTTTCCTGGAAATTTTTATTCTCCAGTGGGCTGCCTATGTTGGTATCCTTGTTCACTTTAGCATGGTTTTGCTTTGTTGGGTTATATGACTATAGTTGATTCAGTTTCCATAATTCACGGTGTTTCATGCGCACCAGGGGTTGCAAGGCCAATTCCCCAATCTTACCAATGGCCTTTCTTAGCAGGCGCAGCTCAGTTAGTTTATCAGCAATATCATTTTCACGGATGATCGGGAAGCCGTTTTCCTTTAGCATCAGGTTGCGTTTGGCTTTAACAGAAAGCTCGAGGTAAAGACTCAGGTAACAATACAAATCGAGTATCATCTCAGGCGAAAAATGCTTCTTTAGCTCAACAAGGTAATTACCCGCTTTGGTCCCGGCAAATTCACCGCGTCTGATCATGCTAAGCATTTCCACTTCATTGCTAAACTCAATCTCAAGCCATTGCTGCAACACATGGGTGCTTTGTTGAAATATGATATAAAACAAGGCAGGCAAAACAGTCACAATTAAGGCCACTTGCAGATAGGGGTTGAGGAAAAAGTGGTTGAAACCACTATGCACCAAATAGGCCAGAACCAATGCCGGGATCAAAGACAACAAAAAAGGTTTTTCACGCTGTATGCCGCCAATCAAAAGCATTGCGAACAAGGCAGTAGCTCCGCCATGCATAATGGCGGTTCCAAAACCACGAATCATCCACACCACAAGGGTAGCGTCGGGGCTCAAAAAATTGAGGTATGCAATGTTTTCGGCTAAAGCAAAGCCGGTGCCGGCAGCAAAGCCGTAAATGGCTGCATCAATTGAAAATCCAATACGCTGCCGAAAAACAAGGACTAACAATAATACTGATTTTAAAAGTTCTTCTGTAAGCGGTGCCAGGTATCTGCTGAAAATGGAAAAATCGAGTGCAAGTTGTTCTACCAACCAATCATTCATGTGGTAAGCAAGCCATGCAGCTATGACACCCCAAAGCAGGCAAAGCAGCAAACTTTTGCGGCTTACCAGTTTAAAACTATCAAACAAAAACAAACTGGCAAGAAACAACAGCACAGGCAATAAGCTGAATATAGCTTTCATGGCAGTTAAAATTAAAGCGTTGATTACTTGCTTTTAACGGCCGTTTCTGTGTCGGGGAAGATGGAGAAAATGGTTGAAAAGCCCGAGATATCAAATATTTCCTTTATGGCTGGTTGCATATTCGAAAGCAGGAGCTTGCCCTGAACCGACATGACTTTTTTCTGTGCTACCAGAAAAATCCTTAGTCCCGAACTGCTGATGTAATCCAGACCGGCACAATCGAGCACCAAATGAGTAACCCCTTCTGTATCGAGCACATGCATAAGTTGGGTTTCGAAAATTCCGGCATTGATGGTATCAATACGGCCGTGAATGCTTGCCACCGTAAATCCATCGCGTTTGGTAATTTGTAAATTCATATGAGAAGAACTTGGTTTGTTTGTTTGCTGATTCCGCTTGATTTAAAAACAATCTAATCAGTTGTTAAATCTAATTGAAACACCGTTTGGCAAATATAGAAAAAATACTTTGCTGTATAAACAATTTTCTTTTCATTTGAGGTAGGCGTTCTTTAAAAGGCAGGAATGGGATATTTCTCCAGATAATTTCTGATAAAATGGCACACATCTGCCCGGCATCCTGGATAAAACCGATAGCTGTTTTGGCAGGTAGTGGACTAAAAGAACCACCCCCCAACTCCACCGATTACTCCACCGATTACTCCACCGGATAGGATGCATTTTTATGCCTTTTAATAGCCCTAAAACATAAAAAAACCACCGAAAAAGGGGCTTTTTCGGTGGTTTTCTTTGATTTTGAGTGATTTCTGCGGAGGAAGAGGGATTCGAACCCCCGGAGGCTTTGACACCTCAACGGTTTTCAAGACCGCCGCAATCGACCACTCTGCCATTCCTCCGCTGCAAAATTATTAAAATTTTGCGTTTGGCAATTCAAGTTCGTGTTTTAATCTTGCTTTTTTTTTTAGGCTGCAAGATCCTGTATTATTCATGCATTTAATTTAGCTTAGATGCGAGGCGTCGAAAGTCGCCGACATAGTATTCTATTTCAAGGCTTTCGCAACAAAGCAGATGAGTTGAAGTAAATGCACTTGCAAAAAGCAAAA
>CAYTUA010000049.1:0-3433 GCA_964440855.1 uncultured Lentimicrobiaceae bacterium | reverse complement strand
TTGCTTGTCCAAATTAAAGTTGACTCCAAAAGAGGTGAGGTAGCGGTCGGTCCCGCCAGGATAACCCCAAATCATGGTGAAATCATCTTTTTGAACACCGTCCAGGCTAATAGGCAAATGATGCTTTGGCTTGAGCGGGATATTTTCCGTGGCATAATCAGCCGGTGAACCATCAGGGGCTGTGTACACCCTGAAAATGGCAAAATCGCCTGTGTGGCGCGGCCACATCCAGTTGTCGGTATCACCGCCATATTTACCAATGGAAGAAGGGGGTGCACCCACCAGTCTCACATCACGAAACACCTCATACACAAAAAGATAATATTCGTTGCCTTCAAAAAAGCTTTTCGAAACCACATGATAGCGTCCTTCGTCATCTGTGGCGGCTTTGCGCAATCTGGCAGTTGTACTCCTGATGGCGGCACTGCGTTCCTGATCGCTCATTTCATCGTTAAGTTGTGCCATCACACTGTCGGTAATATCACTCATGCTTACCAGAAAAGATGCTGTAAGTGCTTCATTGGGTAATTCTTCGTCAAAACTTCTGGCCCAAAAGCCATTGGTGAGGATGTCATTATCAACTGAACTGTGCTGCTGTATAATATCGTAGCCGCAATGGTGGTTGGTAAACATCAGGCCTTGTGCCGATACAATTTCCCCGGTGCAGAAATACCCATTGGGAGTTGGGCTGGACGACAGTCCGACAATGGCATCTTTGATGCTGGCATTGTTGATTCCATAAATTTCGTCGGCAGTAAGCTGCAAGCCCATTTGCTGCATATCTGTATGGTTTAGGCGTTCAACAAACATGGGCAACCACATTCCCTCATCAGCCGACGTCTGGCCGGCAAAGCCCAGCACAAATACGGCCAGGATCAGAATCATTCTTTTCATTTGAAAAATAATTAATTAATAATTTTGGTTTGCCAAATAGCACATAAAATGTGCCGATATACACAACTCCTTGTAGGATAAAAATCTCCAATGAGTATTGTTGGTCATTTTATGGATAATTGTCCGCTTAAGGACACGTCAATGTACGAATTCGGCCACCTACTATGTAATGGGACAAAAAAAAGGGAAAGTTTGCCTGGCATACTTTCCCTATAGAATTTTATCATAAAAGAATTAATTATCTTCTCTTTTACCTTTGAGTGTAGAATAGTTAATTCTTAAGGCGCCTGCTTGCCTGAGTTCTTGTTTAACATCCGTTACAATACCCATTTTGGATTCATAGTGAACCTTCAGGGAGGTGGTCAGGAAGTTGCGGTCGGCCTCAGGGCGGGATTCACGTTCGCGTGCAATAAATTCCGGCACATCATTCACGTTAGCAAACTGATCGTTCAGCTGTATGCGTGATTCGGTACCGAAAAGCCGCACATTGGTAGGTGGCCCGATATAAATATAGCTAACCAGTGCTTTTTTCTCCAGTTTCTGCACTTCGGTGGCTTGGGGTAATTTATTTTTAACCCGCAAGGTCACTTCGCGCATAACAGTCGTTACCATAAAAAAGAACAGCAACATAAAAATGATATCGGGCAATGATGAGGTGTTTATGGCTGCTGAGCCTTTACCTTTTTTTGTTTTAAATTTTGACATAGCACTAGTCTCCTATACTTTCCGGTTCGGCTTCGGAAACACGCATTGGAACAGCCTTGTTGATGGCTGCTATGCGTGTTTCGTCTGTAAGGTTTTTAAACCTCACACCAAACCTATCCATTGACAATTCGTCTTTCAGTTCGTTGAAAGCGAGGGCCAGTTCATTTTGCACCCTGATGTACATATCATAAGAGGTTCCCCTGTCGTTTTTCAGGGAGATAACCCCTTTTGAGGTCCAGATTTCGCCCAAACCGTCAATCTCCTGCTGTTCAATTTCGGGGAAATCCGGGTTGTCAGGATAATGAGGTACCATAAACTCTTTGGCCACATCCTTGAGTGTGTTAATATCTCCTGGTTTGCCGTCAACAAGCAATCTGTCATTCTTGTTGACGAGCACATTCAGGATATTACGCTGCTTAATCAATATATCATCCGGGTCTTCAATTGGCGGGGGCAATCGACGGGTGATACCCGTATCGATATCCATCGTGGTTGTTACCAGGAAGAAGATAAGCAACAGAAACGCAATATCAGCCATTGAGCCCGCATTAATCTCGGGTGATGCTCTTCTAGCCATGTTGTATTATTTAAAGAATTTTGAAAAACTCGAAAACAAAATTGCGAGTATGGCAATAGAAGCTGTAATATAAGTAAACAACAGCCCCATGCCTACAAGCTTTGAAGTTTCTGCTGTAGCGTTGAGGTCCAGCAAATGGGATTCACTAAAAGTGTTACCGGCAATGCTGTAAGAAATAATGGCAATTAAAGCAACTATTCCCAAGCTAATCAGCAGTTTTATTGCATTTTTTGGTTGCTGGATAAACCCGAATATGGGCGATATGATAGCAATTACGGCAGTAGCACCGAGCAGGATATAAGCCCAACGCATCATCAAAGAAACAAGTGTGTTTTCTTCGACATTGCCAAAATAGAATATCGCTGCAAGCACCACCGACACCGCAATCAAAGCATATAGCAACCAGCTTAGGTATTTTGATATTTTGTCAACCATGGTGATTATTTTTTAGCGAATTTGTTTATAAGATCGATGAATGAGATGGAACTGTCTTCCATATCATTTACCAGTGAATCGATTTTGGAGATGATGTAATTGTAGAAGATTTGCAGGATGATGGCCACAATCAGACCGAACACGGTGGTCAAAAGGGCGATTTTGATACCGGAAGCAACAATCTGGGGTGAAATGTCACCTGCTGCTGCAATATCATCAAAGGCCTGAATCATACCAATTACTGTACCCATAAACCCGAGCATAGGTGCCAGGGCGATAAACAGGGATACCCAGCTCACACCACTTTCGAGGCGGCCTGTGATAACTGAACCATAGGAAACGATTGATTTTTCTACTTCTTCAACACCTGAATCATAACGGAGCAGTCCTTGATAAAAAATGCTGGCAACAGGCCCACGGGTTTCGCGGCAGACTTCCTTGGCCTTGTCGATACCGTCATTTTCGAGGGCGTTCTCGATGTTGAGCAGCAGCTTCTTGGTGTTGGTAGAGCTCAAGGTGAGGTAAATAATCCGCTCAATACTGATGGCCAGACCCAAAATGAGTACGAGCAATACGATACCCATAAATGCAGGACCACCTTCGATGAATTGTTCCTTTAAAATTTCGTGGAAAGTGAGCGGGGTTTCCGGCTCGGCTTCCATAACAACATTTTCCTCTGCTACAGCTTCTACTGCAACAGTATCGTCAACAACAGCTGTTGTATCGGTTTCGGCCGGCGCCTCAGTTTCCTGGGCTATCATTACATTGGTGAGCCCGAAAGTCATCATGCCGGCAATGGTCAGTAAGGCAATTAATTTTTTC
>CAYTUA010000048.1:0-8996 GCA_964440855.1 uncultured Lentimicrobiaceae bacterium | reverse complement strand
TAGTCAATTAACACAACAAATCAACAAACACATCATTGCAAATTCACTAAATGGTGAGAAGGAAATCAAAGAAGGAAGAAAACTGATAGGAGACTTAGTGCGGGAAATAGACCAATGCATTGCGCTACTGAGCAAATGAGATAAATTTTTAATACATACATGGAAGAGTTTTCGATAAACATAAGCATTGCAGACAGGCCATACAGGCTTTCGGTGAAAAGATCGGATGAAGAAGCTGTCCGAGAGGCAGCTAAAATCATCAATGATCGGATCAAAGATTATGCACAGGCCTATGCATTTAACGACAAGCAAGATTTATTGGCGATGGCAGCCCTGCAATATACATTGTCGGCTGTACGTTTCGAGAGGGAAGTTGCTTTTCGTGAAAACTCATTGGAGCAGAAACTAATTGAAATTGATTCAGTATTAACATCTCATTTGGACTGATTGCGAAAGAGAAACGTTCTTTGAAAAATATTGCCCGCTTAATTCAAATTCGATTGTAAACTCAACATTACAATAGTAAAGGGATTGCTCAACGGTAACTAAAACAGGCCTCAATTCCGCTTTGGCGGAGTATCTGTGCAAACAGAACGGTGGAAGTTTGAATGACTTGGCGCCCAAAACGTGTCTAAGAGGAGTTTACTTACTCCTTTGAATTAAGTCGGGCATTTTTTTATTTCCTTCTTCCGGGTTTAAACACAAACAGATTTAAAACTATGGAAGAAACAATTATTTACATTGTACTGGCACTTATTGCAGGTGCTGTTGCCGGCGGTTTAATCACAGCTACCATTCTACGCAAGGGCGTTTTGAAAAAGAGCCAGTTGATTTTGGAAGAGGCAAGGGAAAAGGCCGAAGTGCTGAAAAAGGAAAAAATCCTGCAAGCCAAAGAGAAATTTCTGCAACTGAAATCAGAACACGAAAAGACCATAAACGAAAGAAACCAGCAAGTACAGAAAGCAGAAAACAGATTACAACAAAAAGAACAGTCCTTCTCGCAAAAAATGGAGGAACTGCAGCGCAAACAAAAAGAGTATAACGTACTCAAGCAAAACCTTACCAACCAACTCGAAATTCTCAACAAACGGCAAGCTGAGCTGGATAAAATGAATGAAGAGCGCGTGAAACAGCTCGAAACCATCTCTGCCATGTCGGCCCACGAAGCCAAAGAACAACTTATTGAAAGCATGCGAGATGAGGCTACCTCTGAAGCCATGGTTCTCGTGCGTGAAATTACAGATGAGGCCAAACTTACAGCCTCTACCGAAGCCAAGAAGATCGTTATTGAAACCATTCAGCGCACAGCAGCTGAACATGCCATTGAAAATACGGTTACTGTTTTCAACATCGAAAGCGACGAAATAAAAGGACGCATCATTGGTCGCGAAGGCCGCAACATCCGTGCCTTAGAAGCCCTTACCGGCATCGAAATAATCATTGACGACAGCCCGGATGCCATCTTGCTCTCCGGCTTTGATCCCATCCGTCGCGAAATTGCCCGCCTGTCGTTGCATAAACTGGTCACCGACGGTCGTATTCACCCTGCACGTATTGAGGAAGTTGTGAAAAAGACCGAAAAGCAAATTGAACAGGAGATCCTTGAAACAGGCAAGCGCACTGTAATCGACCTGGGAATTCACAACTTGCATAACGATCTTATTGTTATGATTGGTCGCATGAAATACCGCTCATCTTATGGCCAAAACCTGCTGGCCCACTCCATTGAGGTGGCCAATCTGAGTGCCACCATGGCGGCTGAACTTGGTTTGAATCCAAAAATTGCCAAGCGTGCCGGTATGTTGCATGATATTGGTAAAGTAGCAGAGAATGAAGCCGAACTGCCACACGCCCTTTTGGGAATGAAAATTGCCGAAAAATACAAGGAGAAGCCCGACATCTGCAACGCCATTGGAGCCCATCACGACGAAATTGAAATGGAAACCTTGATTGCACCCATTGTACAGGTGTGCGATGCCATTTCAGGTGCACGACCCGGTGCCCGCCGCGAAGTGGTTGAGGCTTATATCCAGCGTCTTAAAAAACTGGAAGACCTGGCACTCTCCTACCCCGGCGTTGTTAAAACATACGCTATACAAGCCGGCCGGGAGTTGCGCGTAATTGTTGGTGCTGATAAAGTTACAGATACCGATGCCGACAAACTCGCTTATGACCTTTCAAGGAAAATTCAAACCGAAATGACCTATCCGGGACAGATAAAAATCACTGTTATCCGCGAAACAAGGGCAATCAGTTATGCTAAATAGCAAGTATTGAAATTGTCTTTCAAAAGCCCTTGAGGCAGGGTTGATATTGTGCTACTTTATTTTATTAACGAATAAACCTCAAACATGATGAAAAGAATCACAGCAATTATCTTTCTATTATTTTCAACAACAGTGCTTTTAGCGCAGAGTCCAGTAGGTGAAAATGGCAAACAGCTCAACTTTGGGACAGGATTGTCCTCCTTTGGTTTGCCGCTATACATTGGCATGGATTTCGGCGTTCACCCCGACATTACCATTGGGTTCAACTTCAGCTTTCGCCAGCAATCCGGCTCCGGCTACCGTAACAATGTAACCGGCTTGTTTGGAAATGCCAATTACCACTTCAACAGCATCCTTGAACTGCCGCGCGAATGGAACGTTTATGCAGGACTTAGCCTGGGGTATTATATTTGGGCACTTGACGCCAATTATATTGGCAAATCCTCCTCGGGTATTGGACTGAATGGCCAGATTGGTGGCCGCTATTTCTTTAATGACAAATGGGGTATCAACCTCGAACTGGGTGGTGGAAATGTGTCTGCCGGTGGAAAAATAGGGGCCACGCTGAGGCTATAGCACATTGCTAAAACCGGGCGCCCTTTGTTTTCTTTTAACGAGCAATTTACTGGTGGGTTCAATGTGTATCGAAATGCATTTTGAACCCATTATTTTTTTCAAATACACTGTGTTAAAACCTTTCGGATCATCCAAAATTGAGTAACTTTGTTTTCAGGAAAATTGAATTAACACTTTGGTGTTAATGGTCTTATTACCAATGTTATAACCACTACCTACATGTTTAGCCACCTCCTTTATATATTCCTAGCTGTTCATGCTTTTCTATATACAGAAGCAGATGACATCCACATTCGCCTTCTTGTTACCAACGATGTACATGGCGCCGTGTTTGCACATGATTTTATGAAGGATGAAGCCCATCCCGGAAGCCTTTCCCGCGTGAAAACTTTTGTGGATTTGGAACGTGCAAAACTCAATCAGCACGTAATTTTGATGGATAATGGAGATATGCTGCAGGGCCAGCCATCTGCCTATTATGCCAACTTTGTGGCCAAGGGTGATTCCAATTTATTCAGCCGTGTGATGAATTATATGGCCTTCGATGCTGCCAGTGTCGGAAATCACGACATTGAAGCAGGTCCGGAAGTGTACAATAAAATAGCCATGGAATTCAACTTCCCCTATCTCGCTGCCAATGCAGTTGATGCCATTTCAGGACATCCGCACTTTCAGCCATATACCATTATCGAAAAGCAGGGTGTGCGCATTGCTGTTTTGGGACTGATCAGTCCGGGCATCCCCAACTGGCTACCGACAAAACTATGGGAAGGACTTGAATTCACAGATTTATACGAAACCGCCAGCTATTGGGTTGATCATATCCAAACAAATGAACAGACAGATGTCATTGTGGGTCTGTTTCACAGCGGTGCCGGCGCCGATACAGATATGGAAAGTTATACATTGCTTGCAGAGAATGCTGCCCGTCATATCGCCAAATTTGTGCCTGGATTTGACGTGATTTTCACCGCACACGACCATATCCAGCGCAAAGAATTGGTGATGAACAGTGCAGGACAGGAAGTGCTGATGATTTGCGGACAGGCCAATGCACAGGCTGTTGCTGCAGTTGACCTGGTTTTCAGCGGGGGGCACACCGAACGACGTCAAATCAAAAGAATTGAGGGACAACTTATCGATATGGATGGCTTTGACCCCAGTCCCGCTTTTGATAGCCTTTTTAAAAAGGACTTTGACTTAGTACAGCAATTTATTAACCAGCCAATTGGTACATTAAAAACTGATCTTAATTCCAGGGAATCTTATTTTGGCAATGCTGCTTTTACTGATTTTGTGCATCAGGTACAATTGGCACTCACAGGAGCCGATATCTCATTTGCTGCCCCACTCTCCTTCGACGTAGAAATACCCAAAGGAATGCTCAGCATGCGCGATATGTTTAATTTATACCGCTATGAGAATTATCTATATGTGATGAAGCTGAAAGGTTTCGAAATACAAAATTTCCTTGAGTATGCCTATGGCCTGTGGTTTGACACAATGGAAGATAAACAATCCAACCTCTTGCTTTTCAGAAAGGACGAGGAAGGAAAAAACATCCTCAATGCAGATGGCAAGGCCCGCTTAGCCCATGCTTTCTTTAATTTTGATTCAGCTGATGGCTTGATTTATACCGTGGATGTTAGCAAAAAGTCAGGCGAACGCATTCAAATAATAAGTATGAAAAATGGCGAGGACTTCGATGCAACCAAAACTTACAAAGTAGCCTTGAATTCTTACAGGGGAAGCAACGGTGGTGGCCATCTTGTTAAAGGAGCCGGCATTCCACATGAGATGTTGCAAAAACGCATCACTTTTGTATCAGAAAAAGACCTCCGCAGCCATATGGCAGACTATATCATTAAAATGAAAAGCATTGCCCCCAAGCCCGCTGCCAACTGGACAATTATTCCTGAAGAATGGGCAAAAGAAGCCGCCAAAAGAGATTACCTCCTGCTTTTTGGTGACGAATAGTCTTGCTTAACTGAATTTAAATAATTTTTGAAAGGAAGCTTATTCCATGGCTTCAAATTCCCGAATCAATTCTTCGGGGCTTTTACCCAGATTGCGAATTGCAGCATGCGCTTCTTCAACAAAACTGTGATCGGGATTATCCTTTATAAACTTTTCATACAGCTGACGGGCCGCTGCTGTATCACCCAATTGGTTATCATAAACAAAAGCCTTGAGAAACTGCGCCAATCCCGCTTTTTCATAAGTGCCGTAATCATTACTGATGCGATCGAGCAGGATAAGTGTCCGCTTTACATTGGGGAAATTGATTGAAATATCAGCCGCTTTAAAGAGGTTTTCAGGGGCCAGGGAATCCTGCGGAAAGGCATCAGCAAACTCAACATATTTTGCGATCAACTCATTGGCATGCTCCCTGATCAAGACACCATCTTCAGAATACATATGTTGCTCCAGGTGGTTGATTCGATCAGAAAGCTCCTGCTTTTCATCAGCTGGCGGTGCGCTGCAGGCACCAAATAGCAGACCTAACATCAAGGTTTTCAAAAGTATTTTATTCATCTTCATATGATTAGAATTCACTAAAATTGCTTTTCATCGTCTGGCTCTCGCCCTTGCGGGGAATGTCATTTTATAGGCCACCTCCACATTCCCTATTGAAATATCGCGTAGTTTTCCTTTGAGCAGTATTTTTTTAAAATTAGACAATCGGTCCACATAGAGCACGCCATCAATGTGGTCATACTCATGCTGAATAATGCGTGCGATGATGCCGTCATAGCTTTCGGTATGAGGCACAAAATTTTCATCCAGATAATTGATTTCAAGCTTTGGCAAGCGGCTCACCTTTTCGCTCATGCCAGGCAGGCTCAGGCAGCTTTCGTCCATTTCGGCACTTTCGCCGCTTTCGCTGGTGATATGGGCGTTGATAAATACTTTTTTGAATTCAGCTGTTTCCGGAAAATCCTCTCCGTAAGGGGAGGCATCAATCACAAACAGCCTGATGCTTTTGTTCACCTGAGGTGCAGCCAAACCCACGCCATTGGCCTCGTACATGGTTTCCCACATATCAGCAATCAGGGTTTCAAGTTCAGGGTAATCTGGGGTAATGTCCTCGGCCACTTTTTTAAGGGTTGGGTGGCCATAAGCTACGATTGGCAAAATCATTTTCTAAGAAAATTTAAAGATTCAAGATACGATTGCAGGATGATGGTGGCGCTGATTGTATCGACCAGGGCTTTGTCGCGGCGCCGCTTTTTATTCAGGCCGGCATCTATCATGGTCTGAAAAGCCATTTTTGAAGTAAAGCGCTCATCTATACGCTCTACAGGCATTTCGGGCAGGGCCAGGCGCAATTTTTTCACAAAAGGCTCCACAAAACGGGAGGCGTCCGAAGCCATATTCTGCATATCGCGGGGCTCCCCTACTATGATGCGTTCAACAGCCTCCTTTTGGGTGTAATCCAACACAAACTGCACTGCTGTATGGCTTGGAACAGTTACCAATCCGTTGGCTATCATACCCAATGGGTCGGTAACAGCAATTCCGGTGCGTTTTTGCCCGTAATCAATGGCCATGATCCGCATATTGATATTTAATTAATTCTATTAAGGGCCTAGGTGGCTTTCCTTTCTGTAGGATGCAAAATTAATGATTTTAATTTCAGCGCACCGCTAAATTCATCCAAGAGCATTTGTTCAAAAGATTATTCTGCCGGCGAAAAGGAATTTCTAAAATATTTATTATAAATCCAGCAATTACCCAAGCTCTGTTTTCAACCTTTCAGCGTTTTCAGCAATTTGCAATTTCTCAATTACTTCATCCAGGTCGCCATCAATAATGGCGGATAAGTTGTACAATGTCAGATTGATACGATGATCAGTTACGCGCCCTTGAGGCCAGTTGTAAGTACGGATTTTAGCAGAGCGGTCACCGGTGGAAACCATGGTTTTACGTTTGGAAGCGATCTCTTCGAGGTATTTGTTGTGCTCCACCTCAAAAAGCCTCGAACGCAATACCGTCATGGCTTTAGCCAGGTTTTTAATCTGTGATTTTTCGTCCTGGCACGACACGACTATACCACTGGGGATATGCGTCAGCCTGATAGCCGAATAGGTTGTATTTACAGATTGTCCACCAGGCCCCGAAGAGCAGAATGTATCCTTGCGAATATCCCTCTCGTGCAGTTCGATGTCGAATTCCTCTGCCTCGGGCAGCACCACCACAGAGGCTGCAGAAGTATGGATACGGCCCTGGGTTTCGGTTTTCGGCACGCGTTGCACACGGTGAACGCCTGATTCAAACTTCAGGATGCCATAGGCGTTGTTACCAATTACGTTAATAACAATTTCCTTGAATCCACCAGCAGTGCCTTCGTTCATCTCCACCAATTCTGTTTTCCAGCCTTTGTTTTCGCAATACTTGGCATACATACGGTAGAGGTCGCCGGCGAAAATACTGGCTTCGTCACCACCCGTGCCAGCCCTGATTTCAAGGATTGCATTTTTGTCGTCCTGTGGGTCTTTGGGGATCAGCATAATACGAATATCTTCTTCCAACTTCTCCTGTTCTTCGAGCAGGCTATCGAGTTCCTCGCGCGCCATTTCGCGAAAATCCTCATCCTTTTCTTTCTTAAGTATTTCGCGGGCATTGGCAATGTTTGCCGTAATATTCTTGTATTTACCAAAAGCCTCCACCACGGCCTCCAGGTCTTTGTAATCCTTGCTGAGCTTCACATACCTCTTCATATCGCCCATCACAGTAGGGTCGTTCAGCTGCTCGCCCATTTCTTCCCAGCGGCGCTTTATTTCTTCCAGTTTATCAATGATTTCCACAGTGCAATTTTTTGGTTTGCAAAGGTAAGGAATTTGGAGTGATGCGCATTATGGAAATAATCATTTGATAGAAAGGCTATAACCATACAAAAAGATTTCAAATAGTAAATACGGCGTAAAGGGGGATATTTACCAACCAGTCATCTGCCCTGTAAAAACTCATGGAAGTCCTTGTTGCATATACAGGTTTATATTTTTCCACAAACACCTTCAAACTTTTAGCCCTTAAGTTTTCCTCGGCTTTTACTTCAACAGGGATCAGCTTGTCTTCTATTTGCAGCAAAAAGTCGAGTTCTGAAGTGCCGTTTTCAGCAGCCCAATAGTATAATCCATGCTTGATTTTCAATTCCTGGGCTACAAACTGCTCTGTCATGGCACCTTTGTGTTCAACCAGTATCTGGTTTTTGTTTAGCAAGATTTTCTCCCCAAGCCCGGCCATTGCATTCAGTAAACCAATATCCAGAAGGTAAAGTTTAAATGCGTCCATATCAGCATAAGATTGCAGTGGTATGCCAGGTTTTGTGATTCTGTTGCTTTTGTGCACCAAGCCCGAATTGACAAGCCAATTGATGGCACTTTCAAATTCTTTTGCCCTTGCCCCTGTTTTCAGCTGTCTATAAATGAATTTCTTATTCTCCCTCGCCAATTGCCCTATGATTGACTGCCAAACCATTCTGATTTTTGGCACCACCTCAATGGGGGCATATTTGGAGAAATCATTTTCGTAGCCAAGCAGGATGTTGTTTTGCAATGCCCTTACCTGCTTTAGGTTTGTACTGTCAATGTATTCGTTTACCACTTCCGGCATACCTCCAACAAAATAGTACAACCTGAGCAATGAAATCAGTTTTTCATGAAATGGCACAAGCATCTTCCAATTTTGTGCTTTTAGGCTTTTCAGCAACAATTCCTCGTTGATGTTGAGCAGAAACTCTTCAAAACACATTGGATAAAGCCGCAAGAAGTCAACTTTACCAACGGGAAAAGTATGTCCTTTTTGCAATGAAACACCTAAAAATGAACCGGCTGCTATCAGGTAGTATTGTGGGGCGTTTTCGTAGAAATACTTTAAGGCTGTAAGGCCGCCCTTCGCTTCCTGTATTTCGTCGAGGATAATCAGGGTTTCCTCATCAATGCTGACACCTGTTTCGATTTCAAACACAGAAATCAGCCGTGCAATATTCAAATCGGGCTCAAAAACAGATTGCAAATTGCTATTGCTTTCGAAATTGATATATACATGCTTCTTAAAGTAGTTGGAGCCAAAGGTTTTCATAACCCAGGTTTTGCCCACTTGTCGTGCACCCTGAATGATTAAGGGTTTTCGGTTTTTCCTGGTTTTCCA